>NZ_CP019288.1:1215000-1518750 GCF_009901525.1 Kordia antarctica | reverse complement strand
ATTTATTAAAAATGTAGAACCGATTGATACCAATATTATTATTTTCTATTTGCAAGATGATATTGACGAACAAGGTTTTTTGAGCAAACTTGAAGCTTTGGGAATCGATTTGATTGGTATGGGAAGTGGAAAATTACGAATTGTAACACATTTGGATTATACGACTAAGATGCATCAAGAATTTTTGAAAGTGATTCAAAACGTATTGTAATGGCATAAAAAAAGAGGCTGTCTGAAAAGTTTTAGAAAGCGTCATTCTGAACTTGATTCAGAATCTCATTATATTGATTTTCAATGATTATGGGAAACCGAATGAAGTTCGGTTTGACGAAAATTCGACTTTCTAGACAGCCTCTTTTATGTATGTTTTAGTTTTATTCTGTCAAATCTTTCACTTCAGCGCTTCCTGCATTTTTCTTCACAGATTCAATTCCATTTTCCATTCCTGCTTCACTTGAATACATTTGGCTATTTCCTATCACTTGTCCGTTTCCTGCTTTTAAACCGAAATGAAACTTTCCATTTTTGGCAGTTTTACGTTCAAACTTACTATCGTCTGTAGAATTCTTTTTACAAGATTCAACACCATTTTTTGCACCACTTTTATCGGCATATCCTTGACTAGACATGATAATTTGCCCGTTTTTAGCTTTTAAATTAAAGTAAAACTTCTGATTGTTTTCACTTTGAAATATTTCAAACATAGTTATAAGAGATTTAGTTAGATGAGTAAATATATCAAAAATATCTTGGAAAAGAAATCCTTGAATGCGCATTTTTAAAAGATTGTACAGGGTTTTTCCCCTTATTATGCTTTTAATCGGAAATTAAAGCAGTTAAACTAAAACTCGATTGCGTTAATAATACAATTATATGATTCCGCTTACAAATAGGTAATTTTGTATCTTGCAAATCAATAACAACAATTAAATAATTAACAATTTTTAACATGAGAAAAAAACTATTATTTGGATTAGCCTTAGCAATTGGTTCTTTCGCCTTTGGTCAAGACTTACCCACAAACCCGGAACCTGGAAAATGTTATGTCCGTTGTGTAACACCTGACGTATACGAAAACCAGGAAGTACAAATTATGATATCGCCAGCTTACAAAAAGTTGAAAGTAGTCCCAGCTAAATATACTTCAGTTAATGAAACAGTTTTATCTAAAATTGCAGGTGAAGAGTTAGCAATAGTTCCAGCTTCATACGGAAAAGAATCTTTTGAAATAGTAACTAAAGAGGCTTCTCAACGTTTAGTAAGAGTTGGATCGCAAACAAGTAGAGACACTGAAACTGTAGTTGTAAAAGAAGCTAGTTTTAGCTTACGAATGGTGCCAGCTGTATACGAAAACAGAACTTTTGATGTGGTTACACAACCAGCGTATCAAAAAGTAGTTATTGTTCCTGCTGTGTATGAAACTAGAGATGTTGTCATTACAGTTAAAGACGCTTCACAACGTTTAGAAGTTGTTCCTGCAGTTTGGGGAACAGAAACTATTACGTATAAAAAGAGAGAATATGGTTCTTCTATTAGAGTAGTTCCTGCATCTTTTACAAGTGATTTTGAATCAGTTGAGGTAAAACCAGCTGCTGCTGAATGGCAAATGAGTGAAATTGCACCGGCAGATTGTAATTCATCAAATCCAGACGATTGTAGATATTGGTGTTACAAAGGTATTCCAGCTCAAAACGTTACAGTTCCTGTAACACGTTTGGCTTCGGATGCTACTTCAAATATAACGCCTGATTGCGATCCTAACAATAATGGAGGAAAGCCTTGTGGTGAAGCAACATTTACAAGAACTATTATGGTAACACCTGCAAGTACACGTGTTGTTTCTATTCCTGCAATTACAAAGACAGTTAAGAAAACGGTAATGGTTACACCACCAACTACACGTGTTGTTGATGTTCCAGAAGTACGTAAAACAATGAAGCGTAGCGTAATGGTAACACCACCAACTACGACTAGAGTTGAAATTCCTGCGGTTACTGAAACTGTAAAGAAAACAATTATTACAAACGAAACGACTCGTGTTGAAGATATTCCTTCAATAAGTAAAACGTACACGAAAACGGTAATGACATCGGCTCCAAGTACAAGAGCAATTCCGGTAGCACAAAGAGAAGCTACATTAAAAACTACAAAATTAGTATCTGATGCTAGCGTAGTTTCTACTGATATTCCTGCGGTTTTTAAGACTGTTACGAAAGAAATATTGACTAAGAAAGGTGGATTGACTACTTGGACAGAAGTTGAGTGTAAATTCCTAACATATAATGACCTTAACATTAACTGGAATTTAGGTAGTGCAACATTAACTGCGGCTGCAAAGCGTGAAATTGATGCAAAATTATTACCTGTATTACAAACTGGAGTTTCTGTAGAGATTGCTTCTCACACAGATTCAAGAGGAACAAAGGAAAGTAACGTAGCATTATCACAAAGAAGAGCGCAAGCAGTAACAAACTACTTAATCTCTAAAAATATCAATGCTAGTAAAATTGTTTCTAACGGTTACGGAGAAAGAAAATTAACTAACAGATGTGCTGATGGAGTTTCTTGTACTGAAAGAGAACACTTAGCAAACAGAAGAACACAGTTTAGAGTTTTAGATCAGAAGAACTAATTTTTAAATTGTTTATAATATATATGAAAGGGAAGTCAATTTGGCTTCCCTTTTTTTGATAATTATTTCATCCGCAAACATGAAGAGTCGCTTTTAAAAGCGACTCTTCTTATATAAAAATAGGATGTTTTTACGTGTTAAGAAAACATGTCCATACCAGGAATATTTGGCATTCCATCTTTCGCAACGGCGCCAACTTCTGCTTCATGGACTTCTCCAGCACGTTTTATTGCTTTATTTAATGTTAAAATTAAATAATCTTCTAACTGCTCTTTATCTTGCAATAACTCATCTGAAATTTGAATTGTTTTTATTTCACGATTCGCCGTAACAGTCACATTTAAAAGGTTATCCGAACTTTTTTCATCAATAAAAACAGAATTCAAACGCTGTTTTGTTGCTTCTACTTTTTGCTGGGTTTCTTTCAATTTTCCCATCATTCCCATTAAATCTCCAAACATTTGTATATAATTAAAGGTTAATTTTTACAAAATTATTAAATTGTAGGCTTTTAACACACATTTCAAATGAAAAAATCAGTAGTTGCACTGCTTATCAGTTTTATACTAATTAATTCCTGCAAAAAGAATACACAATCCATGAAAAACACCTTATCTGTGCCAACAGTTGCCAAGAAACCTACAAAACTTGAAAAACATGGCGATGTTAGAATTGACAATTATTATTGGTTAAAAGATAGAGAAAACCCTGAGGTCATTGCATATTTAGAAGCAGAAAATGCTTATAACGATGAAATGACTGCGCACACAAAGGATTTTCAGAAAGATCTATTTAAAGAATTAAAAGGAAGAGTCAAAGAAGACGATTCTTCAGTACCATACAAATTAAACGGGTATTGGTACATTAAAAAATTCGAAGAAGGAAAAGGATATCCAATTTATACGCGTAGAAAAGGTTCATTGGATGCACCAGAAGAAATTCTGTTTGATGTCAACGAAATGGCAAAAGATCATTCGTATTATAAATTGTCAGGAATCAGTATCAGTCCAAATAATAAACTAGTGGCGTATGGTGTTGATACTGTAAGTAGACGACAATACATAATTCATATCAAAAACCTTGAAACAGGAGAAATCCATAAAGAACGTATTGAAAACACAACGGGAAGTGCTACTTGGGCAGCAGACAACAAAACATTGTTCTATGCAAATAAAGATGAACAAACATTGCGTTCCGAAAAAATATACAAGCACAAACTAGGCGATGATGTTGCGAATGATGAGGTAATTTTTCATGAAAAAGATGAAGCGTATATCACATTTGTTTACAAATCAAAATCAAGAAAATACATAATCATCGGTTCTTACAGTACGTTAACAATGGAATACAGAACGTTAGAAGCGGACAATCCGGATGGAGAATTCAAAGTATTTCAAGAGCGTGTACGTGGTTTGGAATATGGTATTTCGCATTACAAAGATCATTTCTATGTAATGAGTAATAAAGATGCTTCCATCAACTTCAAACTTTCTAAAACACCTGAAAATAAGACAGGAATGGACAATTGGGAAGATATTATTCCACATCGTCCAGATGTATTATTAGAAGATATAGAAATATTTAAAGATTTCTTAGTCGTAAGCGAACGTGATAATGGTTTAAATAAAATCAGAATTATGCGATGGGACAAAACAGCAGATTACTATTTACCGTTCGACAACGAAACGTATACAGCAAATACTGGTGTGAATGTGGACTTTGAAACCGATACGTTACGCTATTCATACAATTCCATGACAACGCCAGCTTCTGTGATCGATTTTAACATGGTTACAAAGAAGAAAACTGTCAAAAAAGAGCAAGAAGTCCTTGGCGGAAAGTTTGATAAAAACAACTACGTTTCTGAACGTTTATGGGCAACTTCCGTAGATGGAACAAAAATTCCGATGTCGATTGTGTATAAAAATGGCATCAAAAAAGATGGAAGTAATCCAACATTACAATATGCATACGGTTCGTACGGTTCTACGATAGATCCGTATTTTTCTTCTGCACGGTTAAGTTTACTCGATAGAGGATTTATCTTTGTCATTGCGCATGTTCGTGGTGGCGAATACTTAGGTAGAAACTGGTACGATGACGGAAAATTAATGGACAAGAAAAATACATTTACAGATTTCATTGATTGTTCCAAACATTTAATTGCACTAAAATATACATCTCCAGAACATTTATACGCTTCTGGCGGAAGTGCTGGCGGATTATTAATGGGCGCAATTTCAAACTTAAACCCAGAATTGTACAATGGAATCATTGCTTCAGTTCCGTTTGTAGATGTAATTACAACAATGTTAGATGATAGCATTCCGCTAACAACTGGAGAATATGACGAATGGGGAAACCCGAACAACAAAGAATATTACGAGTATATGAAATCATATTCGCCTTATGATAATGTAGTAGCGAAAGCCTACCCAAATATGTTGGTTACTACAGGATTACACGATTCGCAAGTGCAATATTGGGAACCAGCAAAATGGGTTGCAAAGCTTCGTGATTTAAAAACGGACAATAATATTTTACTACTCCATACAAATATGGATGCAGGACATGGAGGCGCATCAGGACGTTTTGAATCTTTAAAAGAAGTAGCTGAAGAATACGCGTTTTTACTAGACTTAGAAAATATTAAGGAATAATTAAAAAATTTAACTTAAATTTGCAAGGTTTTGCATTTTTCCAAAACTTACAAAAATAAAACCCTGTACAACTTACTAGTTTTTATGGAACAACAAATTAATGCTTTTAATAATGTACTCGAACTCATTGGGAATACGCCTTTGATAAAGTTAAATCACATAACTAAAAACATCAAAGGAAATTTCTACGCGAAAGTAGAGTCATTCAATCCAGGACATTCAACAAAAGATAGAATTGCTTTATATATCATTGAAGAGGCTGAACGAAAAGGTATTCTAAAGCCTGGTGATACAATTATAGAAACGACTTCAGGAAATACAGGATTTAGTATTGCTATGGTAAGTATCATAAAAGGATACGAATGCATCTTAGCGGTAAGTTCTAAATCATCCAAAGATAAAATTGACATGTTGCGTTCAATGGGCGCAAAAGTATATGTATGTCCTGCGCATGTTAGTGCTGACGATCCACGTTCGTATTATCAAGTAGCAAAGCGTATTCACGAAGAAATGTCAGGTTCTGTGTACATCAATCAATATTTCAATCAATTAAATATTGATGCACATTACAAAACAACGGGTCCGGAAATTTGGAAACAAACCAACGGAAACATTACGCACTTTGTAGCATGTAGTGGAACAGGCGGAACAATTTCTGGAACGGCAAAATATCTAAAAGAACAAAATCCAAAGATCAGAGTTTTAGGGATTGATGCGTATGGTTCTGTGTTGAAAAAATATCACGAAACAAGAGAATTTGATTCGGATGAAATCTATCCGTATCGCATAGAAGGATTAGGTAAAAACTTAATTCCAACGGCGACTGATTTTGATGTAATTGATAAATTTATCAAAGTAAAAGATGAAGAAAGTGCTCATAAAGCGCGTGAAATTTCAAAAACAGAAGGATTATTTGTTGGATATACAAGTGGAGCAGCAATGCAAGGTATTGAACAATTAGCAGAAGAAGGAGAATTTGACGAAAACAGTAATGTAATCGTAATTTTCCCTGATCACGGTTCTCGATACATGAGTAAAGTATATAGTGATGATTGGATGCGTTCACAAGGATTCTTTGACAGTAAAAATATTGAAGAAGCGCAAAAAATAGAATACATTAAATAAAGAAAAAATATCTTTTTACAACATATTCAAAAGCAGCATAGTAACAATTATGCTGCTTTTATGCTTTATAGGTTAAAATACCATAAAAAATCACCCAAAAAAATGTGAACTTCACATAAAAGTGTAATAATTATGATAGGCAGGTAAAAATTTTTATTTTTGCCATTGGAGTTTTCACAAAAACTTCATAAATTACCACAACCCGAATTGATACATAAAGAAAAACTTAGATAGATGAAGGATTTATTTGCTAAAATATACAGAGACAAAGGACCATTAGGAAAATGGGCATCGCAAGCAGAAGGATATTTTGTATTTCCTAAACTAGAAGGTGAAATCTCGAATCGAATGAAGTTTCAAGGAAAAGATGTTATTACTTGGAGTATCAATGATTACTTAGGTTTGGCAAATCATCCAGAAGTACGTAAAGTAGATGGAGAAGCGGCTGTAGCATATGGTTCTGCATATCCAATGGGCGCACGAATGATGTCTGGTCACACAGACTTACATGAGCAACTCCAAGATGAATTGGCAGTATTTGTTAAAAAAGAAGCAACATACTTACTAAACTTCGGATATCAAGGAATGGTTTCTACGGTTGATGCATTGGTTTCTAAAAATGATATCATTGTATACGATGTAGATTCACACGCATGTATCATTGATGGTGTACGTTTACACATGGGAAAACGTTTCACATTCAAGCATAACGATATGGAAAGCTTGGAAAAAAACTTAGACAGAGCTACTAAAATGGCAGAACAAACTGGCGGAGGAATCTTAGTGATTTCTGAAGGAGTTTTTGGAATGCGTGGTGAGCAAGGAAAATTAAAAGAAATAGTAGCTTTAAAGAAAAAATATAATTTCAGACTTTTTGTCGATGATGCACATGGTTTTGGTACGCTTGGCGCGACAGGAGCTGGAGCTGGAGAAGAGCAAGGAGTTCAAGACGAAATAGATGTATACTTTGCAACCTTTGCAAAATCGATGGCAAGTACAGGCGCATTTATTGCGGCTGACAAAGAAATTATTGATTACTTAAAATATAACTTACGTTCGCAAATGTTTGCGAAATCGTTACAAATGCAATTAGTTGTTGGTGCGTTAAAACGTTTAGATATGTTACGCACAATGCCAGAATTAAAAGAAAATCTTTGGAAAATTGTAAATGCATTACAAAGCGGATTAAAAAACAGAGGATTTGATATTGGAACAACAAAAAGTTGTGTAACACCAGTATACTTGAAAGGAAGCATTCCGGAAGCAATGGCGTTAGTGAGAGACTTACGTGAAAATCACGGAATCTTTTGTTCCATTGTGGTATACCCGGTAATTCCTAAAGGATTAATTCTATTACGAATGATTCCAACCGCTTCACACACTTTACAAGACGTTGAAGAGACGTTAGTAGCTTTCTCAGCAATTCGTACCCGATTAGAAGATGGAACGTATAAACGAGTTTCTGCAAAGTTGATTGAGATGATGGGTGAGTAGGGTTTATAAATTCCTAAATAAAAAATATTAATTACGTGTTAGCAATCTGCTAACACGTTTTTTTATGCTTAAAATTAAATTCAGTATTGAACATATGTATAAAAACATAAATTTAACATTTAACAAGAAGCTCATAAAATATTGAAAAACAATACGATATAAACCAATTCAAAATTCAATATTAAGTTTATTAAGATTAAGTCTAAATAAACTTTGTCAATTCAAAAACACATAATATATTTGCCAAAACAAAAATCAATACCATTAAAAATATTCAAAATGAAAAAAGTACTCCTCGGATTATTTACACTTTCAAGTTTTATAATTACATCATGTGCAAGTGATGATGACACAATTCCTACTGACAATAACGAAGTAATTGCGCCTGCAACATATACGTTTAGTAGAGACGGAAATTCTACGGTAAGTTACAGCGGACAAACAACTCGAATCCAAATGAGCGAGGAATTTATTTCTGCTTTAACAGATAATACAAAAACTGAAATATCTTTAGATGCAATGTTCGCGCATGTAGAAGGAAATGCAGATTTTAGCAATACAGATTTAAACGCATCAAACAAAAGTATTCGTAGCAAAACGGCTGCTTCTTCGGATTTCTTTTCAGCAAACACAACTGATGCAAACGCAATCAAAGCAGATTTTGATTTGTGGATTTCGAATCAAGTTGCTGAAGTATTTCCAAATTGGACAAACACAGCAACGGCAGGAAATGCAGGAAACTTACAAGAAGCTGGCGGCGGAACTACACGTTACCTCAACGGAAAAGGGTTAGAATACAATCAAGCCGTAAGTAAATCGTTAATTGGCGCATTAATGGTAGATCAAATACTGAATAACTACTTAAGTACTTCCGTTTTAGATGCAGGAAGTAATGTTGCAGATAATGACGCGGGAATTGTTGAAGAAGGCAAAATCTACACAAGTATGGAACACAAATGGGATGAAGCTTTTGGATATCTCTACGGAACTGACAATGCAACAAATCCTATATTAAACGAAGATAGTTTCCTAAATAAATACCTTTCTCGAGTTGAAAATGATACTGATTTCGCAGGAATTGCTTCTGAAATTTATGAAGCATTCAAACTTGGTAGAGCGGTAATTGTAGCTAAAAACTATGAAGTTCGTGATGTGCAAGCAACGATAATCAGAGAGAAAATTTCAACAATCATAGGCGTAAGAGCAGTATACTATTTACAAAGTGGAAAAAATAAATTAGCAACCGACAAAGCAGCTGCTTTTCATGATTTATCTGAAGGATTTGGATTTATATACAGTCTACAATTCACACGCAAACCAGGAACAAACGAACCTTACTTAACAAAAACAGAAGTTGACGGATTCATTTCGCAACTACTAACAGGAAACGGTTTTTGGGACGTAACTCCTGCAACTTTGGATGAAATTTCGGAAGCAATTTCGGCAGAATTCAGCTTTACAACTGCGCAAGCGGCTAACTAGAAAATATTATTTAGAATTATTATAAAAAAGGACTTCAAGTCTTTGGAATACTCTAACTCCTTTTTTACATTTGCAATCTTTATTTGGAATAAATAAAAATAATAAACAATGAATAAAATTTTCCCCATACTACTTTTAGCGCTAATTATTGCAGCATGTAGTTCTAGCGACGATTCTGTAGTTTCAGAAACGCCAGGAAATACCAGTTTTGACAGAGCAGGAATGTTGCGCAATATTGCAGACAACATTATTGTTCCTGCGTATCAAGGATTAAGTACAAACTTAGGCGCATTATCAACGGCAAAAGATGATTTTGTAGCAACGCCAAATCAAGCAAATCTGGAAACGTTGCGTTCAGCTTGGTTCACAGCATACAAGTCTTGGCAACATGTTGAAGCGTTCAATATTGGAAAAGCGGAAGAAATTCAGTACAGTTTTCAAATGAATATTTATCCAGTAAATACAACTGATGTAGAAAGTAATATTACTGGCGGAAGCTACGATTTAACACATCCAAATAACAATGATGCAGTAGGTTTTCCAGCGTTAGATTATATGTTATATGGACTTGATGCAACGGACGTAGCAATCTTGGAAAAATATACAACTAATACAGAATCAAGCAAATACAAAACATATCTTTCTGATTTAGTAAATCAAATGCAACTGCTTACGCAAGAAGTATTAAGCGATTGGACAACTTCATACAGAGACATATTCATCTCAAGTACTGCGAATACTGCAACGAGCGCAACAAACAAATTTATCAACGATTTCATATTCTACTACGAAAAAGGATTAAGAGTTACTAAAATTGGAATTCCAGCCGGAAACTTCTCAACAACGCCTTTACCAGAAAAAGTAGAAGCATTTTACAATCAAGAAGTATCGAAAGAATTAGCATTAGAAGCATTAAACGCAGTTCAAAACATATTCAACGGAACAACATTTAACGGAGATTCTTCTGGCGAAAGCTTCAAAACGTATTTAATTTCTTTAGATAGAGCTGATTTAGCGACGTTAATCAATGCACAATTCAACACTTCGCGTGGAAAAATTCAAGTATTAAATGCTAATTTTTTCACACAAATCAATACTGATAATACAAAAATGACGCAAGCGTATGATGCGCTACAAACTACAGTTGTATCATTAAAAGTTGACATGCTACAAGCGTTTAACGTTAGTGTTGATTATGCAGATGCAGATGGCGACTAAACAATAAAACAAACTACAATACTAAGGTTGTCGTACAAAGGCAACCTTTTTTTGTACAAAAGTTAACTACTTCGAGCTAAGCTACGAAGTATTCAGAAGAAATAATCAAAAGTATTTCAACGGAAACGTTGGAACTTATAAATCTCGATTATCGAGTGAATCGTTTTCAAACATACTTACAGCAACAAACTAGCGCGGCGCCTTTGGCAGTTTTTCGCATAGGTTTTGGGTTGCTAATGTGTTACAGTATCATTCGTTTTTGGGCAAAAGGTTGGATAGAAACCATCTATATTCAACCAACTTTTCACTTCTCCTACTACGGTTTTGAATGGATAAAACCGTTAGGAAATTACACATATCTGTTATTTTTAATTTGTGGAATTGCCGCTTTTTGTGTCGCACTAGGATTCAAATATCGCTTGGCAATTATCATGTTCTTTTTGAGTTTTACGTATATCGAATTGATGGAAAAAACAACCTACTTAAATCACTACTATTTCATAAGTATTTTGAGTTTTCTGTTAATTTTCCTTCCGGCGAATGCCACATTTTCAGTAGACAATCTATTGCGAAAAAGAACCTATGAACAAATTCCAAAATGGACACTAGATGGAATAAAATTATTACTCGGAATTGTTTATTTCTATGCAGGTCTAGCCAAAATAAACTCAGATTGGCTTTTGAAAGCAATGCCATTAAAAATCTGGTTACCATCAAAATACGATTTGCCAATTATCGGAGAAACGCTATTACAACAAAATTGGTTTCACTTCGCGATGAGTTGGTCAGGAATGTTGTACGATTTACTAATTCCGTTTCTACTATTATATAAAAAAACACGTTGGTTTGCATTTGTAGTAGTGGTTTTTTTCCATGTATTTACGCGCGTTTTATTTCCTATCGGAATGTTTCCGTATGTCATGATTATCAGTTCATTAATCTTCTTTGAAGCAGATTTTCACAAGAAAATTATAGCGTTTCTCAAAAAGATACTTCAAACTGTCATAAAAATAAATACGGAAACTATTGAAACAGTTTCTAAGTATCGAATGCAATTCAAATCGATTATCATTCCAATTGTAATTGTGTTTTTTACGATTCAACTCGTATTTCCATTCAGATATCTTTTATATCCTGATAATTTATTTTGGACAGAACAAGGTTACAGATTTTCATGGCGCGTAATGTTGATGGAAAAAATGGGCAACACAACGTTCAAAATTGTAGTTGGCGAAACAGGAAGCAATTTCTATGTAAAAAACAGTGACTTTCTCACTTCGTATCAAGAAAAACAAATGAGTTTTCAACCTGATTTCATTCTCGAATACGCACATTATTTAGGCGATCATTTCACAAATCAAGGACACAAAAATGTACAAGTATTTGTAGAAAGTTATGTGGCTTTAAACGGACGATTGAGTCAATTATATATAGATAAAAACGTCGATTTATATCAACAAAAAGAATCATTCCAACATAAAAATTGGATTTTACCACTAAAAAATAACTAATGAACATAAAGAGTTTCAGCCTATTCATTGCATTTTGTTTATGCAGCATCTCACTAATTGCGCAACAAAAAATTTCTGGAATTGTGTTCGAAAATTCGGACATTACACCTATTGCAAATGTGGATATTTACGATAAAGTTGCGGGTAAAGTTGCCACAACTGATGCAGAAGGACATTATGAATTTACAACACAAAAGGATAGTATAACATTGGTATTTTTCTCGTTTGAATATGAAGTGTATGAAAAAACCTTTACGGGAAATACTGAAATTGTTATAGATATATTTTTAAGACCACTTGGCGAACAACTTTCAGAAGTAGAATTAAATGTTCGAAAAACGAAAGTATTCGCGCTAAAGCGATTAAAAGATGTAGAAGAAACGGCGATTTACGCAGGGAAAAAGACGGAAGTTGTTTTGGTGGAACAATCGATGGCAAATTTGGCTTCCAATAACGCACGACAAATATACAGTCAAGTTGTTGGTTTGAATATTTACCAAAATGATGACGCAGGTTTACAATTAAATATTGGCGGACGCGGTTTAGATCCGAACCGAACGGCAAACTTCAACACACGCCAAAATGGCTATGACATTAGCGCAGATGTTTTAGGATATCCTGAAAGTTATTATTCGCCTGCGGCAGAAGGTTTAAAGGAGATTCAGATCATTCGTGGAGCGGCTTCATTGCAATATGGAACGCAATTTGGCGGTTTGGTCAACTTTGTGATGAAAGAACCAAATCAAGGGAAATCCTTTGAGTTTATCACTAGAAATACAATCGGAAGTAATAATTTATATACCAACTTTACAAGTGTAAGCGGAAGCATTGATAAATGGAGTTATTATTCGTTTTTCAATTACAAAAAAGGCGATGGATTTCGTCCAAATTCTGAATTCGAATCCAAAAATGCATATGCACATATTGGCTATCAATTCAATGACAATACGAAGTTAGAAGCTGAGGTTACATATTTGCGGTATTTGGCAAAACAAGCTGGCGGTTTAACCGATGAAATGTTCAATGAAAATCCTTTTCAAAGCAACAGAGCGCGAAATTGGTTTCAGGTAGATTGGTTATTATACAACTTAAAATTCTCACATAAATTTTCAGAAAACACAAATTTCACATTCAATGCTTTTGGTTTAAATGCTTCTCGAAATGCACTTGGTTTTCGTTCCAATAGAGTGAATCAGATTGATCCAAATACAGAACGCGATTTGATAAAAGGCGATTTTAATAACTTCGGATTTGAAGCGCGATTGCTAAATAAATATGAAGTATTCGGGAAGAAATCTACTTTTTTGGTTGGAACAAAATTTTACAAAGCAGAGAATTCAAGTCAGCAAGGTCCAGGTTCTGCGGGAAGCGATCCAAATTTTGAATTTCAATTGGACGAATTTCCAAATTATGGAAATCAGTCAGCGTATGATTATCCTAATTTGAATGTGGCAATTTTTGGTGAAAATATTTTCTATCTGAATGAAAAACTCTCCATTACACCAGGTTTTCGATTTGAACATATCAAAACAGAAAGCGACGGATTTTTCAAGCGAATCAATACAGATGCCGCTGGAAACGTTATTTTAAACGAAACTGTTGACAACAGCGAAGTGCGCAAGCGTTCGTTTGTACTCTTCGGATTGGGCGTAAGTTACAAACCTTCGGATGTGTTGGAAATCTATGGAAATGCTTCACAAAATTACCGTTCGGTGACGTTTACTGACATTAGTATAATCAATCCTGCTTTTGCGATTAGTCCAACGATTGATGACGAAAAAGGAATGACTATTGATTTCGGATTGCGTGGAAATTACAACAATATTGTTTCGTATGATGTTGGCGCATTCGGATTGTTTTATAATGACAGAATTGGATTTATTCAACGTGCTTTTGCGGATGGAAGCGTAAAAAGCGAACGTGGAAATATTGGTGACGCTGTGATGTACGGTTTTGAGGGTTTATTAGATTTTAATCTGAATGAAATCTTCATTAAAAACAACGATTATAGTTTCAATTACTTCATCAATGCTGCGATTACAGATTCAGAATATACAAATACACCAGAAAATGGAGTAGAAGGCAATAAGGTAGAATTTGTACCGAATATAAATTTGAAAACTGGAATTCGTTTTGGGTATAAAAACTTCTTATCAAACATTCAATACACGTACATTTCACAGCAATTTACAGATGCTTCAAACGCAGTAGATAGTAATTTGAGTGGCGTTATTGGCGAAATTCCAGCGTATGATATTCTAGATATTTCCATGTCGTACACGTACAAAAACTTCAAACTAGAAACTGGAATCAACAATATATTAGACAACAATTATTTCACACGCCGCGCTACTGGTTATCCAGGTCCTGGAATTATTCCGTCTGTGAATCGGAATTTTTATGTGACGTTGCAGGTGAAGTTTTAGGTGTTCAGTTACTTTTTTTTGAAAGAAATTTACAGTATTTTTAGAGCTGTAAAAATTTTTAAATGTCAAGATATTCAATATTTTATAATTTAAATAGAAAAATAGTTATTACAACACTAATTATTATATCTATTGTAGTGTTAATGTTTACACTTTTTTATCAGTACACTCTCAATTTATCTACTAATGATTTGTTATCATATGAAGATTTAGTAAGTGTAAATAAAAGGAATAAGTTAACTTCAATTCTAGCAAGTTTAATGTTAATAATAATAAGTTTATTAACTATATCATTGTATAGAATTAATCAAATAAAGAGCATAACAAATAATTTATTATCTGAGGAAAATTCAGAACTACAATTAGCAAAAGATAATATAGAATCAAAATTGAAAAAGTACACGTTTCTCAAACTAGACAAACAACTTATTTCAAGTATTCGTCAATATTTGGTATTCTTTTCCAATTATGTAAATGATAGTAAAAAAGTAGATATTATAATGCATGCTTCAGAAGTTGAAGGTGGTTTGGATATTGCTTTTGATTTTCCAGAAACCACGACCAAAGAAGAATTACAAATTTGGTTGGATGAATATTTAGGTTTTCTAACTGCGGAAAAAGACAACTTTCAAGTTAATACAGTTGCTGAAGTAACTAACGAAAAAGCTGATATTTTAATCTTAAAATTAAAGAATCAAGTACAACATTTTAAACATTCGTTAGATATTTTAAAAGTAGAAAACAATCTACTGAAAAGTCATAATGAGCAAATTTCAGATATAACTAAGCTGATTGCGAGTAAAGGAAATCAACTTTTTGTAGCTACTGCTGAAAATAGTACAATTATCAATGAACAAAGTAATACAACTGATAAAACACAATTCATAGGAAATTCGTTTAACAAAAGTGAAATCAATATTTCTGAAATTGATGATAGAATCGTTGATTTAATCAAAACCTTTTCAAAAAATAGCAAAAAAGAAAAGAAGCTTCTTGCAGAGTTAGCAACTTTAAAATCTGAAACTTCTTCTGAAAAAGAAAAGAAGAAATCGGGTAGTTTGCTTCGTAAATTTTTAGAAACCTGCAATTCTGAAACTGCTAAAGAAATTATTCAAACCATTGCCGAAAAAGGTGAAGGTTGGGTTCAGTATATTGGAACGATGTTATAATAGTGGTTTTAAAAAGTTAGAAAGGTAGTTGTTTAACTATTCTTTTTATGAAGTATAGGAATCCTTTTGCGTTTAAAATTTCTATTGTTTTTTAGGAGTAACTTTGATAATCATTTACTGAAAATAGGGCTTAAAGAACGAAAACAAGCAAAAGTTTTTCGGTTTTAGTTTTCCGAAGAGAAAACTAAAAATACCTGCCAGAAAAAGTGCCTTTTCTTTTGTTTCTGTTTTCTTTGGGCAAACAAAGAAAATGAAAATTAAAAGCTGAAAATATTTTACCTAGTAAGTATTATTGTTAAAAACTAAATATTTACTTTGATACAATTACAAAAAATAAAATCAGTTATTACTCCAATTTCCTTAACAACACTTTCGCTTCTCTATACTTAAAATTATCTTTCAATTCTGCACTTTTTTTCAAAGCAATAATCGCTTTCTCTTTATCATCATTTTTTAAATGAAGTAACGCTTCATACCAATATCCTTTGGAAGCTTCATACGAATCATCAACACTTGCTAACTTCTGAAAAGCTGCAATTGCTTTGTCATTTTCATCTAGTTTATCATACGAAGCGCCAAGACGTAGTAAGCTATGTGCATATAATTCATAAGAAGTTTCTACCATAGAAAATTGTTCTGCAGCAGTTTTGTAATCTTCTTTTTTAAATGCTAATTCTCCTTTAGAAAACGTATTTAATTCTCCTTTTTCAGCGAAAGAAGTTAAGGTTGACCAATCTACATTCGACTCATAATACGAACTATAAGATGTATTTAATTGCGAAAAGTAAATTCCGCAGAATAATACAATCATTCCCGCAATAGCGAAATAACGATAGTATTTTTTGAATGATTTTGAAGAAGATTGCTCATTAAAATATACTGTTTCAGCATTTCTAATATTTTCAGACAATTCTTGATATTCCTTACTTCTCAATTTCGATTTCAGTTCCGCTAAACGTTCTTTATTTTTAGTACGTTGAATGGAATGCCATTTTTCCGCGCCAAGCGTATCAAATAATTGTTGTTGCAAACGCACTTCTTCCTGTAAATCAGGTTCTTGTTGCAATCGTTTTTCAAAAGCTTCACTTTCTATGAGCGTTAACTTTCCTTGTAGATACGCATCTATTTGCGCCAGAAGTTGTTCTGTGAGTTCTATTGCCATTTTTTTAATTTTAGGAACAGTTTATCTTCTTTTATTAATTTTATTAGTTTCGTTCTGCATTTAAAAACACGTTGACGAACTGTGTTAATAGAAGCATATGCGTATTCGGTCAAAATCTCTTCGTAACTTAAACCGTTAAAATAACTACTCAAGATTTCTTTACAATTACCAGAGAGCAAATCAAACTTTTCAATATAAAAATCAAACAATTCTTGTTCAACCATAAACGTGCTTAATTCTTCCTCTTTATCTACAAGGGTATGCGTATCCGTTTTTATTACCTGATTTTTTAAAGTTTTTTTCCAAATATTTTTACAAACCACAAATAAATAGGCTTCCAATGATTTTATTTCGGTTCTTTTTTCTTTTTGAGTTACGATAATATACATCAATCCATCATGAAAAACATCGGAAGCATCTTGCGAATCACCTCTGTTTTTGCAGACAAATGATCTTATTTTTGGAAATAATTTGGTGTAAACTTCTTTCGTAATCTTTTCATCTCCAGTGATAAGTGCATTAATAAATCTTTCACTATCTTCCATAAATCTAAATATGATTAAAAATATTGGGTAATGTTTTCTGTGTTTTTACCCCTATATATAAACGCAAAAATTAAATATTATGAGAAATATACAAAAACTTATTGCATTTGTATTCGTATTGCTAGTTTGGTCCTGTACAACAGATGATTTTAGTATACAAGAGAAAGAAAATGGAGTCAGTCCAAAAAATAACAATCCAACAAATGCTAATCGACTTGTTTATTCCAATACTACTCTAATTGTTCAGTATAAACCTGGCACCACTAATTCTGAGAAATCGAGTATTAGAATCAGTCATGGGATTAATGGAAGCAATTCAGCGCCCCAACAAGGTTTTGGTATCTATGAAATATGCCGTTGCGACGATCAAGACATTGAAAAGTGGCAATTTAAAGGAGGAATCAATGTAGAACCTAAAAAACAGGTTATTGAAGATGATATTGATGAAGAAAGCACTACAGGATTGCTAGATGTTGATTACGAATTTATTTTCGGATTGGATTTAGACAGCCCATACATTGGAACCGATAGTGACACAGGATATACATCATACATAAAAGCACTGAATCCAGGAATTACGATTGCAGTTTTAGATACTGGCATAGCTACGGGTTTGACAGTTTTTAACGGAACTGGTGGACCGCA
The DNA here is from genome assembly GCF_009901525.1 of Kordia antarctica. NCBI lineage: Bacteria > Pseudomonadati > Bacteroidota > Flavobacteriia > Flavobacteriales > Flavobacteriaceae > Kordia > Kordia antarctica. The sequence goes on along the minus strand of NZ_CP019288.1, from coordinate 1,500,681 downwards.
TGAATTTTTGTACGATGCTTCAGATACTGCTGTTGGTGGCGAATTGTCTGGTTGGGATTTTGTAAACAATGACGCAAATGCGTTTGATGACGATACAGGAAAACATGGAAGTATTGTATCTTATCAAATTCATGATGTGTTAACGGACAAAGGTATTCCGCATCAAATATTACCAATAAAAGTGTCCAATAATTTAGGAAAAGCTAGTTATTTCAACTTTTTATGTGGTTCGCAATATGCTTTTGAACGCGCAGATATTGTGCATATGAGTTTAGGTTGGTATGATGATGGTTTTGGCGATCATGTGAATTCTATATTTTCAAACATATTAGATACGTTTAGTAGCAAAGTATTGGTTACATCTGCAGGAAATGCTGAAAACGATAATGATGAAGTGGCACATTTTCCATCTTCATATACACATGACAATGTAATTGCGGTAGCTTCTTCCAATGGCGCGCTTTCAAAAATATCTCAATTTTCTAATCACGGAATAACAAGTGTCGATTTTTTTGCCCAAGGCGAAGAAATTCCTTTTTATGATGTCTTTGTACAAGGAACTTCTTTTGCAGCACCACGAGTGACTATAGAGGTTGCGCGTTTGCTTTATGTAACTGGCGCAATGTCTCCAACAGCTAGAAAAGCACAATTAGCTTCCGATGCAACATTGGTAACTCCATCTTTTACTTATGTATATTCTGATGTGGCGGACGGATATGTATATCGAAATATATTGCATAGCAAATTGGTGATTCCGTTTGATTAAAAAATAATTCTTTACTTTTAAAGAAAAATGATTTTCTTGCGAAGAATTATTGTTTTCCTCTTACTATTCATAGGATTGTCCGCATATGCGCAACAGTCGTTAGCGTTACGAATAGATAGTATCGCAAACTTAAAAGATACTGAACATAAAATACAGCTATTTGAAGCAGTATTGAAAGATACAACGGTTGCAAAAACTTCAGCAATTAAAGGAATGCTTTTTCATGAACTCAGTCGTTGCTATTATACACTGAAAGACTATGAAGAAGCATTTTCTTATAGTACAAAAGCGATTGAAGTAAAAAGCAAATTAAGTGATGTAACATCTTTAAATAAAAGTAGATATAAGCTTGCTTCTATTTACAGAAAACAAAAAAAAGAAGTTGAACGTTACAAAGTTTTCCTAACAATAATTCAAGATGGTGGCGCAGATAAATATACCTTAAATTCGTATCGATCTTTAGCTCAAATAGAACGGACAAATGGTGATTTATATAAAGCACTGGAGTATTTAAACAACGGATTGGCAAATACTGAACTCTGCAAAAATACTGAGTTTGAAAGTCAACTGTCTTCAGCAGTTATTATTAATTATGCACAAATATATAGCAATACCATTGTGGTTGAAGAATCGCGATCAGATTTAGAAATTGTCAAAAAACACTACAAAACCATCATTGTAAATTCAGAGAAATTTAGGTTGAAAGGTAAGTCATTAGCGATTTTACATAACAGTTTGGCAATTATTTACGATGCGTTTGGCGATTTGCAAGAAGCATTGACTTACTATACATTGGCGAAAGATTATTTTACTAAAAGTGAAGATTTGTTAAATGAATTGGACGTAATTACAAATATTGGAATCATTCAAGCAAAGCTTAAAAATTATAAAGCTGCTGATAAGAGTTTCGAAGAAGTGATTCATAAATCTTCTGATAAAGAACAGATTGCAACTGCCTATGATGATTTGGGTTATTACAAAAACACCTCTATCACTAAAGAAAAATTACCCTATTTTGAAAAGGCAATTTCTGTTATTCTGGAACGAGAAAATAAATTATCAGCATTTCAATTACCAACTTTAGCAGAAATAAAAAAGTCTGATTATGAGCAAGATGTCTTAATCTATTTAATTGATTTGGCAGATCATTACATGCAAGCATTCAAACAAGAAAACGACAAATCGTATCTTATAAAAGCTAAAAAAACGGTCACACTTATTGACCAATTAGTGTCTTTAATTCGCTATGAAGCCGATACAGAGGCTTCTAAATTATTTTGGATTGAAAAAGGAGTGAATACGTATATGTTAGCCGTTGAAATTTGTTATTTGCTTGATGATACTGCGAATGCGTTCTACTTTATGGAAAAAAATAAAGCATTAGTATTGCAAGAAAATATAAAGACATTACAAACCAAATTAGCATACAATATTTCGGCTGAATCGCTAGAACGCGAATACAAATTGCATTATGATGTATTGACCTTGCAAGAAGAATTTCAGCAACATGTTGAAAACGACGAATGGAAAGAAACCTATAGCGCTAAAAACAAAGAATATCAAATGTTTATGGATTCCATGAAACATGTACATCCTGAATATATTAAAACAAAACAGAAAGTTGGAATTACTTCATTACATAGTGTTATAGCTGAATTTGAAGCGAAAGAAACCGCATTTGTAGAATACATTTTGCATGAAACTGGCGGTTACGGAATTTACTATGATACAGAGAAACCTATCTTTTTTAAAATTTCAAATATTTCTACTTTTCATGAGCAATTGAAAACGTTGCAGACTTTCATGACAAAACGCACCATGAATTCTGCCGAATTAACAGCATATCAGGAAGTTGGTTATGCAGTTTTTGAACAATTATTTCCGTTTGAAAATGCTTCGGAACGTTTAAAAAATAAAAAACTAACCATTATTGCCGATGAAACATTGCAATACATTCCGTTTGAATTATTGCCAACGCAACAAAGTGGAGAACTTTCGGAAGTGTATTTAGTGAATAATGTAGAAACTTCGTATTTACAATCGTTTTCTTTGTTCGAACAAATAAAGCAAAAACAAAATTCGCCAACGCAAAAATTATTAGCAATTGCGCCGTATGAATTTAAGAACTCAGCGTTACCAACACTAACAGGAACGGAAAAAGTATTGGAGTTTTTATCAAAATATGATTCGTCAGTACTATTAACGAAAAAAGAAGCTTCCAAAGAGAATTTTTTAAAGTATCGAAACGATTTTGAAATTATTCATCTCAATACACATGCAGGTTTAGATGCGAAAACACAAACACCTTGGATTGCTTTTTACGACGAAAAAATGTCGCTCAGTGAACTTTTCGGATTGGAAAATCAGGCAGATTTAGTGATCTTAGACGCGTGTAAAACAAACGATGGCGTGCATCTTTCTGGCGAAGGATTAATAAACTTGTCAAGAGGATTTTTCTATAACGGAACACAAAGCGTGTTGGCTTCACAATGGAATGTAAACGAACAAGCTGGAAACGAAATTTTACAGGAATTTTACACCGAAATCGAAAAAGGAACATCCAAATCTAAAGCATTGCAATTGGCTAAAAAGGCATATCTGCAAAACCATGATCGCGCGCAAAGCATTCCGTATTATTGGGCAGCTTTCACGCTGACAGGAAGTACAAATTCTGTGACGCTTCAACCAGTGCAAAATTATGCGTATATCGTGGTAGGAATCACAATTGTAGTATTCTTGTTGCTATTTTTCTATTACCGAAAGAAAACTCTAGCGTAAGCTAAACACTTGTAAATAAACAGCTTGTGTATAAATTTTTTATAAAAATTCACCTTTTTCATTTTTAATTGGGTAATGAATCTCTCAAAACTTCCCATATAGATATATAGATCTATTGAGGGAAACCTGAAAACCTTTAAAACAGAGTAGGGATTACAACTAATTGAAAAATCATGAAAAATAAACTATCTTTTTTAGTCCTAGCATTCGGACTATTTTTAACAACTAATAGTAATGCTCAAGTAAATTGGACAACAAATACAGTGAATCCTACATCTTCAGCATTGGGCGGAGGAAATACGGTAGCTGGAGAAACCTCTACAGTTGTAGGAACTCAAAATAACATGAACTTAAGTACCAAAAGATCGTCTTTTATTGCTGGACACAGAAATACAGTGAATAATAGTTTTTCGTTTGCTTTAGGAATGTCAAATGCAGTACAAAGCACACAATCTGGTGCTTTTGGAGTTAACAATTATGTAGATGCTTTAAACTCGTTTGCAATAGGTCATAGCAACAGAACTAGCGGAAGTTTTTCATTTGCCTTTGGACATAGTAATAAAGCTAGTGGTGCTTTTTCTTTTGCAATTGGAAGAAATACAGTTAACACTAAAAATTATTCTTTCTTAATTGGATTTGACTACCAACGACCAGTATTCATGGCAACAAAAGATAATATTATTGGAGCAAAAGTTGGTATTGCAACTGACGACCCGCAAGCACGTTTAGATATTAGATTGGGCGACAAGCAAGAAATTAGAATTCAATCGGAAGTACCAAACACGTTTGGAGGAATCTCTTTTAAACACAGTGACGGAAGCGAAAATTGGCGTATAAGAGCGTTCAGTAACTTTGCAGGCGGTTATGATAATATTTTAAGTATTGTAAGTTCAAAGAATGATAACCTTTGGATTGCTGCAGGAAAAACATTGATTGGTGATTGGTTTGATTTTGATCCTTGTACAGATTGTGACGAATATAAATTATTTGTAAAAAAAGGAATTCGTACCGAAAAAGTAAAAGTAGAATTGGCTGCTGGTATTTGGGCAGATTATGTTTTTAAAAGCGATTACAACTTAAAACCATTAGAAGAAGTTGAAGCGTTTATTAATACTAACGGTCATTTGCCAAACGTTCCTTCGGCTACAGAAATTGAAAAAGAAGGATTGAATTTGGGTGAAATGGACGCGAAACTATTAGAAAAAATAGAAGAACTTACATTATATGTAATTCAATTGAAAAAGGAAGTTAATGAATTAAAAAGTAAGAAATAATGAAAAACAAGAGTAACATAATACTAGCATTATTCTTGTTTTTTGGATGGACGTCTTTTGGACAAGATAATTTGGTCCACAACGCAGTCGCGGATCAGCCTACATACAATCCAACACCTTTTTATAAAGGTTTGGTGGATGATTATTCGCCGAAAGCGTATACGTATTCAGGCGGATGGAATACCACTAATTTTGGAAATCAAGAAGGACTTTCTGTTTGGGAAAGTGACATGCGTACCGTAACAAAAATTATAACAGCACCTGGAGAATTACCTGTAAAAAGCCAATTTCTTTTGCATTCTCCTGATTGGTTTATGGTTAATACACATAGTGGAACCAATAAACTAAGAGCTTATGATGAAGATGGCTCAGTAGTGATGCCATATTCAGGACTTGGTTACATGGGAATGGCACCTGGCGAACTCGTGCAGCAAAAATTCTTTAATGCCAATAAATTTGAAGAAGGAGAAACCTATACCTTACGATTTTATATTCGTTCTATAAATAACGCATCACGCGATTGGTCTACAGGATTAGACTTAAATGTCTACTTGAGAAAAAATGATATGGAATATTCTTTAGGCGCAAATCAGTTTGATAATAGATGCGATCCAAGTAAATATTACAACAAAGAAAGTATGTCAAATACGCTACAAGTTCTCAATAAACCAATTGATATTGTAAATTATCCGACAGGAGAATGGTATCCAATTACCATAGAATTTGTAGCGCCTTCCGATAGTTATGATTGGATTGTGATTGAAACAGAATCTGCCAGTCTATGTGATGGTTCGTACATACTTTTGGATGACTTTAAACTTGCAAAATCGTGCATATTTCCAGATTGTAGCAGAACAAGTGGCGAAGTATTTCCACATCATAATGGATTTGTATCAACGACAGTTCCATTAAAAATTACAAACCTCAATAATGTAGCTTCTGTTACAACGGAAATATTTACCATGCTTGGACAACCAATATGGAATTATAGTGTAAGCTGTCCGAACGGTATTGTAGATCCTATTTTTTGGGATGGACGAAACAATACTGGCAGTTTGGTAGCTAATGCTTCCTATTTACTAAAAGTTACGTATACAAATGATTGCGGAACAGAAACCAAAACGTCTGTTGTAGAAAAAGCAGGAAATCATCCAGCATTAGTAAATAATATTAATTGTAACACTTCAGGAATCATCACACCAAAACCATGTTGTGTATATGAACCGGATTTAGTTATAGATAATACTTTATTGCCAGGAATTGGATTGTTAGATTACCAAGTCATCAGTACAATCAATGTCGCGCCAGTATATACTGTAACAGTAACGAACAACGCGGATGTAGAAATGCGCGCAGGAACTGAAATCATGTTAAATCCAGGGTTTACAGTACAACCAGGTGGAAATTACTTTGCAGAAATTGTGCCTTGTAAAAGAACGCGTACTGCAACTTCGAAGCCAATAGTATTAACACCTGTGCAAGTAGCACAAAATGATAGACGTGATAGTAAACTTGATGAAAACGCAATCGCATTCTATCCAAATCCGACGAAAAATGCAACAGTATTATTCATTAAAGATTTTGAAGAAGACACAAACTATCAAATAGCGATCTATAATATGCAAGGAGTTCAACAACTTACATTAAATACACAAGTTCAAAAAACAGTATTGAATCTTAGCAGACTGACTACGGGTATGTATTTTGTGAAAGTTTCAAATGGAATAACGTCGTATAGCGCAAAACTCATTAAACAATAATCCACAAACCATTAATACTCATTGAAACTATATGTATAATAGATACAAACCTCAGACCAACTGAATAACTGTATCACAATTTTTGCGTTGATTATGCATATAAAAAAGGCTTTCTGTCACAGGAAAGCCTTTGGTGATTTTTATCAAAAGAGCATAGAATTTAAAAATAGCAAAAGCATTTCATAAATTATGTATACTTTTATGCGACAAACACATTACGAAGTATATCAATGAAGATACTCATCACGGGAATTGCAGGTTTTATAGGATCGCATGTTGCAGAACATTTACAAAGTTTAGGTCACGACGTCGTTGGAATAGATAATTTTTCAGATTATTATTCGGTCGAATTAAAAAATAAAAATGCTGCGGTTCTCAAATCAAAAGGAATTGAAATTTTGGAAGCAGATTTACGCGATGTTGCTGTTATTGGCAAATTGCCAAAAGATGTTGCATACATTTTTCACTTTGCAGCACAACCCGGAATTGCCGCAACTTCTACCTTTGAAGATTACTTAACAAATAACGTAATTGGAACACAAAACCTACTTTCGTACGCGTTAAAATTAACTACTTTACAATTATTTGTCAATATTGGAACTTCGTCTATTTATGGCTTAAATGCTACGTTTGCCGAAACAGTGACACCAAAACCTGCTTCGCATTACGGAGTTACGAAATTGGCAGCCGAACAATTAGTTTTATGCAACTCAAGGTTGAATAAACTCAAATCGTGCTCTTTGCGATTATACTCTGTGTACGGTTCGCGAGAACGTCCAGACAAGCTTTTTACAAAACTTTTAGATTGCGGATTGAACAATAAAACATTTCCTTTATTCGAAGGAAGTTTACTGCATTTGCGAAGCTTTACACATGTAAGTGATATTGTAAAAGGAATAACAAGTGTTATTGGGAAAGAAGCTGTTTGCAATAGCGAAATTTTCAATATTGGAACAGAAGCCGAATATACAACACAAGAAGGCGTTGATGCTGTTGAAAAACTACTAAACACTACGATAAAATTTAAGCAATTACCGCCACGCTCAGGCGATCAACAACGAACAAAAGCAAACATTGATAAAGCTCGGAAACTCCTAAACTACAATCCGACTGTCACATTGGAAGAAGGTGTTGCGGAGCAATTGGAATGGTTTCGGAAGCTTTAAATTAATTTGAAGATGTGTTAATTTGAAGATTTGATAATTCGTCAATTCGTCAATTTGAAAATGTTCTAATTTGAAGATGTGTTAATTCAAAAATCTGAAATCAACAATCGTTAATCGTTAATTATTAACGTCACTTCGAGTATTATTGAGATCAAAATATATTTTGATAGTAAATACCTAGCGAAGCTATCTGGAAGAATTTTGTACTTCGATAAACTCAGCAGCACTATCGAGAAGTGCTTTAAAACTCTAAATAAACTTCTATAACTGAGTTTTTTATTTTGCCTAAAAAATTATACTTCTCTAAATAGAGTTGACCTTTTTTCGATTTATATTACACTTTTATAAATGATTAATATCTTTTATTTTCATAATGTGCTGTCATTAACTCAGGAATCCTGTGATTCATTAGTTTACTTCTGTACTGTTTTTCGCATATCATAAAAATCTATAGCTTTTTGTTTTAAAGGGTTTAAAGTCCAGTCACTCCATTCTCCTGTATAAGGATTGTAGCCACATTTTAGGGGTTTACTCAGCATGTCTTTAGGATTTTCTACATAAGCTCTACAATCAGTACATATATATCTAAATTCACACTCTTTACAAACGTCTATTTGATCTTTCGTAATATTCCAGTATTTAGTAGCCTCAGGTTTTTTTAATACCTCGGTTAATCTGGAGGAATCAATATGACCTAATACTTCTGGCATGGATGGGCAATTCTTTATGTTTCCATTTTCAAGAATGGCTAATTTTTTGTTGAGACAAGAATTAAATTCCTGGCTCTCCATATAGACTTCATAGTTTGTTCTAAACAATTCTTTGCAGATTGTACCGCAGTTTTGGTTGTTACAGATTTTATTTGCTGAAAACGCTATTTTTTGTTGAGATTCAAATCGTTTAGGGTCTTGGGCATCCGTTAGGAGTATTCCCATGATTCTGGGATTTTTTACTAGAAATTCCTCTACATTGATAACAGGTAAATCGGGAAGTATTAAATATATTCCAGCTATTTTAGTTTTACGTAAACAGTTTAAAACATAAGAAACTTCATCCATACTACATTCTGAATAAAATCTCAGCTCTAAATATTGTACTCCTAAAGTAATAAGATCTTGAATAATTTCTGTTTCTCTTTTTTTGAAATAATTACCATATTCAATAATCATATTGGTAATCGCAGAAGGTGTTTGCCACTTTGTATCCAATTTAGGAAATAACTCTTTTTCGTTCGTTAGATGGATCAAATCATTTTGTAAAAGTTGCGTAAGTTGATCTAGTATATCCTGTTCGTGAACGATCCCAAAGTTCGATATAATCTCTTTTATGTTTTTCTCAGCATGATTTATGAGAATTTCATGCAAAATAATGTCAATTTCAAAATATACTCCTCTTTGAAGATCACAAATAATAACATTCTTTGCACCTTGTACGGGTATACAACCAGCAAATAAATTAACGTATAAAGATTGATCAATCATTTTGTATGTAATTTTGATATTGGTTTTGGACTATGTCGACAACTTGATAGTTTGGAATTGTAAACTGAGAATTCATCAAACAGACTTACACCTTGTCCATTTATATCATTTTGATACTCGTTTACTTTTATTTTCTTAAAAAAAATGGGTAAATCCTCATGTAACTCATCAAACGAGTTCTTTAAGGTTCCTTTCGCTAATGAATTGATCTTCATCTATTAAATATTTTGCTAGTTTTTTCTCTAAATTATAATTGCATGGATAAGAAACCATTCCAAATTGACCCACTGGATTGATTTCCAAGAAATAATATCCTCCGTCTTTGGATTTAATCAAATCAATAGATCCTATAGTATATCCTCCTTTTTTACAAAATTCAATGATTGCATCTTCTATCTCTAAAGGTAGTTTAAAAGGTACGTTTCTGTTAGGACGCTTTCTATTGTAGTTTCTAAAATCTACGCTAGTTTGTGGATCTTGTTGAGAAAATATTGCCATTGAATAACAAGCACCATTTAAGTAAAATACTCGTATTTCATACTCTTTATCAATTTCCTGTTGAAACATAGACATTTTAAAAGACTCAGGAAGTTCCTCAATAAGTTGATCAGCTTCATAGCTAGAAGTATAGATAATTAAAGATTCCGTTGTATTTTCATTTGTCTGAGCTGAAAAAGTGGGAACTTCGGCTATGGGTTTGCAAATAACTCTGTGATGATTTTTTAAAAATCTTGATACAATCTTTTTCTTCGTTGTAATTATATACTTAGGTGTTTGCAAACCACATTGGGTTGCAAGTGTTAGATTTTGTAATTTATTTGCGGTGACCATGTACGGCTTTGTGGTCCATTTTTTAGAGGCTAATAAACGATTAAAACAAGCTTTCAATGCGTGTGTTTCATCAAGAAGTGAACTTAATAAATGATATGCATTTTTTGCTCCGATTGCATCTAAATGAGCTTCTTTTGTTTCGTCAATAGGTAGTTTTGAAATCCAACGACGATTCCAAATGATATTGACACGATCTAAATCTATGGAGTCCAATACCATTTTACCATCTTCAATAACAACTTCTTGATTAAATTCGGCCCCGTTTAATCGCACGTAATTGGCTCCAAAATAATCTAACCAATCTATAACTCGATTTGTCGTATCCTCAAGTTCATCTCTGCTTAATATTAAAATCATACTTGATTACAAATAAAAAATACTTTCAACTAAATGTTATACTCTATAAAACAGAAGAGAAAGCATAAATGCTCTCTCTCGCTGTCTATTACTACTATAATTATTGTGCAGTTTCAGCCGAAGAAGGTTCTTGACTTTGTGTTGGTGCTGAACTACTTTCTCTGTCTGTATATGGCTCTCTGTCATGTACTACTCCATAAAAGAGTCTGTAAGTTGCAGTTGCTCTTTCTCCAATGGTATCATAAATGTAACCTCCAAGGATTTCGTTTGCTTCACTTTTTTCAATTACGTTTTTTTTAAACAATTTGTTTTTCATCTTTTTTTCTTTAAGGATTTAACTTTTTTTAAACCTCTATTTTACAATATGATACGTTCCTCATTTTTTCAATTGAATCACCGTTGGTGAATTAGAAAAAAAATATATTTTTTGATTAATGTAACATTATTGCAACTAGAGAACACTCTGATCAAATTATAAATCTGCAGCGTCATATTTGATTCATATCAAAATAAGCCTATAATTGTCCGAAAAAGTCAGATATTAAAAATTATTTTTAGAAGATCAAATTCTTCTAACTTGGCTTGCTTTTATGTATCCAATAGCCAAAATTTTATCAGAGATATAATAAAAACTTTTTCTGTAATTACAATATTTTATTTCTGCTCCCATATTTTTAAGGATTTCAATAATTTCATATACAGTAGATTTACCTATCCCTAACTTTACAGCCAAATCACGTGCGGAACCAGTGGCTTTTATTCGTATGAGTTGATCAACTCTTTTTAGTACTTCTATTTTTTCAATAAATCTCATGGTAACATTTTTTACGGTTTAATGCATAATCTATGATTAAGATAAAAAATACTTGTTTTGTTACCCTTTAGTGTACATTTTTGTGAAGAATTTTCTCTTTATTTTGGTAGTTTTAGAAGCGTATTTAGCTGCCTTCAAAGTGAATTTTGACTAAAGCATTATTTTGAGTAACTAAAAAATTATGTAAATTTGAAATAGTTTTGAATGTATGTCAATTGGTTAATACGCTAATTTGAAGATGTTCACTAGCGTCACTTCGAGTATTATTGAGATCAAAATATATTTTGATAGTAAATACCTAGCGAAGCTATCAAGATAGACGAAAAATTAGTACTTCGATAAACTCAGTAGAACTATCGAAAAGTGCTTTAAAACTCCAAATATTCTCAAATACTTGAGTCTTTTAATTCTTCAATCCTTTAATCTTTCAATTAATTTTTTTCAACCAAATACATTTCCGTTCGCAATCGGTCTTTATAACCACCTTTTGTTTCATCAATCGGATTCAAATCAAAGGTTTCTTGATAGGTAATTGTATAATTAGGAAATGCTTTTTCGAGTCCTTTTTTGCCATCAATCATTACCAAAACTTTAAATGTTTCTTCTTTCGGAATTTCTAAATCGTGACTGTGAACAAGCGGAATCTTTCCACCATAATCCCACACCAATTCGGGCGATTGAATATTAAACATGTACACAGGAATTTTTTCTACTTCCGCTTTGCGCGATATATCTTGAAGTGAATTGTAGTTTGGATTGTCTAATAATGCATTTGCCAAAGGAAAACCAAGTACTATAATCGACATTACAAATAGAATGATGAGGTAAAATGAACGTTGAATTTCTTTTTTGAATAGATATTTTAAGATGAAAAATCCAATTGGAACGAATACCAAAGATGTGATAATGAATCGAGTGTAAAACCCTGATAAGTTATCTTTCAAGAAAATATAGCCAACAATTGGGAACACAACGCCAATAACGCCCACAATTCCGAAATTTAAGTACACAGGAAACGTTTCAAGCTTGTTTTTATTCACTTTAAACGTCCGAAACATATATTCGATCAGGAAACTTGTTGTATACGCTAATGGAATCAGTACAGGCAATATATAACGTGATTTCTTCTCAGGAATGATTGATAATAAAATCACCGCAAAAATCGTCCAAAACAAACTGAATTTATACGCTTTTAAATTCGAAACTCTCAATTTTAAATACGGATATAATAAACTCACAAACGCAACAACTGTCCAAATTCCCGATTGTACAAAAAAGCTCCAATAATAGTAAAACGGACGTACGTTTCGGTCTTGCCAAGCAGTTGATTCTTTCTCCGCAATTGCAGTTGCGGTTTCTGTGTCCATTTCATAAATATAAATTGCCCACCAAGAAGATAAAATTCCTGTAACAATGATTAATCCTAGTAATGGCAACCATTTTTTCTTAAAATTCGTGTATTTATAAACGATACTGTACGAAATGATAAACGGTAAAAACAGCGCAAAATGTGAAACTGGACCTTTACTCATGAAGGATAACCCGATGAAAGTTCCTGCTATTAAAGCGTTTCTCCATATTTTTTCTTCCGATGAGAAGAATTGAAAAACATAGTAAATTCCAACAATCATAAAACCGTGTGCAAAAATGTCCCAAGTTCCGTTTCGTCCTGCAAAAATGATGTAAAACGAAGTCGCAAGTAGCAAACTGTTGATAAATGCTTGTTTTTTATTCTTCAAAAAATAAACTCCAAAACGATAGGAGAAAAGCACTAAAACTAGCGTTATTATTGCAGAAGGAATTCGCAAGCCAGCCAAACTTTTAAAACCGAAAATCATACCTGAAATCGCCGCGAGCCACGTTGGTAAAGGCGGTTTTTCGTAACGAGCTTCTCCGTTCATTGTTGTCAAAAGCCAATTTCCATCGGAAACCATTTCACGTGCTGTGATGAAGTTTCTGGCTTCCATGATATTCGGATACAAAACGTCAAGATTTATAAAAAAGATGGCAAAACATACAATCACTAAAATCCAAACGTAGTTTTTTTCGTGTATAAAATTCATGACTGATTTCTTAATAGCATTATGTTTCTAATATACGTGACAATTCCAAAAATATGACCTGCAATCAAAATTGGATCTTCTCTAAAAATCGCATACGTAAATATTAAACTTGAACCGAGTAAACTTAACATCCAAAAACCAAACGGCAAACTTGATTCTTTGTTTTTTTCAGAATATATCCATTGATACACAAAACGTAACGTGAAAATTATTTGTGCGATGACGCCCAAAATCAATAACCAATCGGGAATGGCTTCACTGTTCAGTAAATTATCAACATCTTGTTTGTTATTATTATATCCAATCGCGATAATGATTAGCGGAAATATCAAAATAAAAACCCGAATGAATTGATGCATTTTTCTCCATTCGCCTTGCAATTGCATGTTTCTGATATAAATAAAATACGTCAAAACTTGCCCAAGCATAATGGCGAAATCGTTTCGTAAATAGCCGTAAATAAAGAGTAGGAAGGAAGCTATTAAACTTAGTTTCCAAAATAAAGCAGGCGTTAATACCTTTTTATTCTTTTCAGAAATGATCCATTGAAGCAACGTTCTACCCGAAAATAAAAGTTGGGCAAGTGCGCCAATTGCAAAAATGTACCAAGAAGTCATCATCCTTTTTTAGCAATCGTATAATTGATGTATTTTTTCTTCATCCAAACGTATGCAAAACAATCTAGTAACGGACCGAGTAAGCGATTCCATAAACCGTATTTTGCTTCGCCAGCAATTCTTGGAAAATGTTGCACAGGAACTTGTTTTATTTTTCCATCTTGCAATAAAATCATTGCAGGAAGAAAACGGTGCAAACCTTTAAACATCGGAATTCGTTTTGCGAAATCTGTTTTGATAATTTTTAGCGGACAACCTGTATCGTCCATTCCGTCGCTCGTGAATGCTCTACGAATTCCGTTCGCAATTTTTGAAGACATATTTTTAACAAACGAATCTTTTCGGTTGGCACGAACGCCAGTTACCAAATCGTATTCGCCAATATGTTCTAGGAGTAAATCAAAATCGGAAGGTGCCGTTTGCAAATCGGAATCAATATAACCAACCAAATTTGTGGTAGTTTCGTCAAATCCTGCTTTAATTGCGGCACTCAAACCACGATTCTCTTGAAAAGAAAGAAAATTGAAAATAGTACTGTTTGCACAGATTTTTTCAATTAGTTCCTGACTTTTATCTTTGGAGCCATCATTTACAAACAAAATTTTGACAGGAATTTTAGCTGATTTCGCATACGCAGTCAACTCTTTTTCAACTCTTTCCAAGTTATCTTCCTCATTATATACAGGAACGATGATCGTTAGTTCTTTATCCATTATCAAGACTTTGTTCTATAAATAGCTTAAAATATGCCCCAAAGTTATTGTTTTTTTATAAAATGGACTGTCATATGGGTTTTTTAGTTGGGAAAAAATGGAATTAGTGGTGTAATGGATTGTGATTGTTACTTTTTTTAGTGCTTTTTTGTAGAGGTGTATTATTTCAAAATTTAATTTTTTATTTGCGAAACGTATATTTTTGGCAGAGTATAAAAAAAACTCTTTAAACGACTTTGACTTTGGATAAGATTATTGTAGTTTTAAGAATAACTAAGTTTATTTAAATAAATAGGTTTAGTAATACGAGAAATGTATCGAATTTGGTGTTTGTATCTTGTCAAAAAACTAAAAAAAAAGGAAAGACATTAATAATACTAAATTTCGTGATAATGAATAAAACTAATCTTCCGTTTTGATGAGAACACATTTACTATTTTTTTTACTGTCCATTTTCATAGTTTCTCAAACCTCTTTTTCACAAACTTTAGAAACAGGCAATGTTAGTACACACGATAAATGGGAATTTGTATTAGAAGATACGGGCGATGTTTTACAAATTGCTTTACCATTAACAGCAGTAATAACAACAATAATTAAAAAAGATTGGCAAGGTACTAAGCAATTTGCATTGTCTTATGGTACTGGTTTTATAATTACACATTCGCTAAAAAGAATAGTGCGTAAAGAACGACCTGAAGGTCGTAATCTTTTTGATGCTTTTCCATCTGGACATACAACTTCGGCTTTTTCAGGTGCTACCTTTATACAACGTCGTTATGGATGGAAATATGGTAAATGGGCTTATGTACTTGCAGCCATAGTAGGTGTTAGCCGAATGGAAGGTCCGGATGGCTGGCACGACATTTGGGATGTTTTAGCAGGCGCTACAGTTGGAATTGGTAGTACTTATATTTTTACAAAACCATACCAAAAAAATCAGATGCAAGTTGGTTTTAGTGCTAATAAAGGTGATTACTTAATTGGTTTTAAATATCAGTTTTAATCTAGTAAATACTTATTTAAGAAAATGCAACTCCAGTAAATTCAGTAAATTCAGTAAATTCAGTAAAATTTATAATTTATATTTGTTTTGTATCATATAGTTCTAAAGAATAGTGTCCTTAACGATCATTTTTTAGTTAAAGACACTATTATTTGTATGTCTAAAACTTCTTAACAACAACCAGATTCCGGAGTACAACAAGCAGCTACATTCGCTTGCAATTCAGAAATTTTCATCTTAGGTTTTCCTACTGGAATTCCGCAATTATCTTTTGCCAAACAATCGGTTTGTTTTGTTGTTAATACAAAGTGATTGTCTTCAAAATCCAAGCCATATTTTCCAATCGTTTCTGCTTGGTATTCTACTTCAACTTCCAAATCTTCAATGTGTAAAATCTTTTCGGAAAGCTCAATAATATTCATTAATTTCTTTGGCTCAATTCTGTGGTCAATATCATCTGCTGACCATAATTGAAAGTTTACTACTTTCTCAGTTCTCACAACGCCGCCACAATCAATAAAGTGTTTTGAAACCTGTCCAACTTCTGTCACATGAAAATGACTTTCTACTTTTTGTGAATTTGGTAAATAAAAATCGAGTTGTTCTAAATTTTCTAAATGACGTTTAACTTCTGATAATTTCATAATTCTATATATAAAAAGATTAGCATTTTTTGTTTTTGGATACCAAAACTGTAATAGTTTCTAAATGTTGTAAAACTTCATTCCATTTTTGCGGATTGATGCAATAGCAAATATTCTTTCCAGATATTTGCCCCTGAATCAATCCAACACGTTTCAATTCTGATAAATGTCTTGAAATCGTAGGTTGTGCGAGTGGAAGTTCCAATACCAAATCATTGCAAATACACGACGGACTATTCGCCAAATATTGCATAATTGACAATCGCGCTGGATGACCAAGCGCTTTTAAAATATCAGCCATTGTATTGATTTCTTCAGAAAACCCTATAGTTTTAGTTATTCCCATATTGCAATATTAGAATATGTTTTTGAATTAGAAACAATTTTTGATGTTAAATTTTTTAAAAAAGAGTGGAAAAGAATATAGAATTTAACTTACAAGATCCCGTTTTGCAACGGGATTAGTTCAACTTACAATTTTCAATGCGTCTTAGATGCTGAATCAAGTTCAGCACGAGCTTTTGAAAATTTAGTTTCACTAAAAAAAGGGAGGCCCTACCATAAACCTCCCTTAAATAAGAGTTGTATAAATAAATATACAACACTAATAAAAATCCATAAAGAATTTTCATTTGCTGTTAGTCTGAATATTGTGTTGTTTTCAGCTCTAAAGAGTACAAAACTTGGAATGATTGCCTACTAAGACAATAAATAATAAGGTTTGCATTCTAAATATGGTCTAGTAAAACTATTAAATACATTAGATAATCGGGCAGGTTTTAAATTCCTTTCTACAAACTCCATATATAATCGTTCAACGCTATGAATTGTAGGTTTTTCGCTACGAAAAAAAATATAAGTTTTAAATATGAGGTTTGTCAAATGAAGATTTTTCCAGAAAATTATGTCATATTAAATACAAAAAGCCATATATCTTATTCAGAATCTACGGCTTTAAGTATCGTTATGTACTAATTACCCAAAAAGGATATATAAATTTAAGTATATACTATTGAGAACTTTTTTCTGAATCTTTCAAAATGGAGTGAATCGTTTAAGTGTATGATTTGTCAGATATAAAGCAGTATTGGAAAGAAGATAATAAAAGAAGAAAATGACAATGAACACAATTCGCTTAACCCTATAAAAGAAGTAAGGGGAACTTTTTTCAAAGTTCCCCTAAGTATAGTGGATTCCCCTAAATCCCTAAAACTGTATTGCATAGTTCAAATGTATGCAGAAGTCTTAACTTTGAGATAAGGTGTCTTGTTATAAAAGCTACGGTAAAACCGTAAAAGTGGTTTTTATGACGTATTTCTTAGACTTTTTTACAATGTATAACTGTTTTTTTTCCAGTAAACACAGTAGTTAAGAACAAAAAATCGGTGCCGCCGTCCGCAATTGTTAATTTTTTCCGAATGGAAGCAACAGATTCAGGAAAGTTACGAGTCGTAATATTTGCTTTGGTTAAATTTAGTTCTTTTTTAATAATTTTCTTAGTATATGGAACTGTTTTTTGCACTTCAAAACATCTTCCAGGAAACGTAATCAGTTCATCTGATGTGTATAAATGTGAATGTTGATGCAATTTTTCAAGTCCAAAAGCTTTTGCTATACTTAAAAATCCGCCAGCTTTTAAAATAGCGGCATTTGGTTCGTACAGATATTTTTTTGGAAGCGAATAATTCGCAGTTGCTTCTTTTTCTTCAGACAAATGAAAGCTAAATGTTTCCGTTTCTTTCTTCTTTATATTTATAGTTTGAATTAAAATAGCTGCTGAAACTACATTTTTATCTAACAACCATAACAATTCTTTTACTTCATTTTGAACCGCAACTACATGAACTTCTTTTACATGTTGCAAAGCGCGCAAACCATTTGTAATATCGAGTAACGGAGACGTTTTAATCAAAATTGTATCTGCATGTTGAAATAAAACGTTTTGATGCGAAACTACATCTGGCAAACAATCTTCTAATAAAAATACCTTTCCTTTTGTGTCATTTCTGCGTGAAGGATCAATATAAATACAATCGTATTTCTGTTTTGAATTTTGCAAATACTGAATTCCATCTTCCGCAATGGTTTTTATATTTGAAACTCCAAGTGCTTTGTGATTATGTGTTACAATTTCAGATAATTCTGATGAAATTTCACAATGTGTTACGTTTTGAAATCGTTTTGAAAATTCATAACAATCTACACCAAAACCGCCTGTTAAATCAATCATAGAAGTTCCTTGCACTAAACCTGCTTTATAAATTGCTGTTTGTTCAGAAGAAGTTTGTTCAATATTTAATTTGTTCGGGAAGTATATACTTTCAGCAGAAAACCAAGTTGGTAATTTCTTTTCACACCTGGCTTTCGCTTGAATTTGCTCAATAATTTCGGCAAACGGAATTCCATTAACGTCTTTATATTTCAACAAAAGTTTCGTTGAATCTTCATGTAAATGATCGTTGATAAATTGCTGAATTTTTGGTGTAAGAAGCGCTAAATTCAAAATTTACAAATCTTTAGTAAGCGATTGTACAATTTTATTTTCGGAAAGAAATTCTTTCAAAATCACTTTAATTGCTGTGTATGAAGGTATCGCGACTACCATTCCAAGAATCCCGAATAAAATTCCCCAAATAATAATGACAAGAAAAATTTCTAGCGGATGCGATTTTACAGAGTTTGAAAATATCATTGGTTGACTCAAAAAATTATCAATCAATTGTCCCGCAACAAAGAACATCATTACGCCAATTGTGTTTGGTAAAATGATGGTGCTAAAATCACTATCTAAATCACTTGTCATACATAAAATCATCATCAAAACTCCACTAAATAAAGGTCCGATATAAGGAATTAGGTTTAATAATGCACATAAAAAGGCAATTACAATAGCATTGTTAATTCCGAAAATAAGCAACGCAATGGTATAAATGATGAATAAAATTAGAATCTGAAATACCAAACCGACAAAGTATCGTGACAATAAATCTTTAATTTTTTCAAACGATCTGCTCATTTTATCTTCACTTTTATTTGATACAAAAACCATGACGCCATCTTCAAGTAACTTGCTGTCTTTCAGTAAGAAGAACGAGATAAATAATACAGATAATAAGCCAATACTAAAGTTTCCTAAACCGCTAATTAGTGAATTGAAAAAGTTTGGAAGAATAGAATAATCAATATTTGAAAGCAGTTTTGAGTCTTTTAATGATTGATCTAAATCGATATTTTTCGTATCTAAAAATTCAGAAATTTGTATGTACAAGGTTTCAATACTTCCTTGTAATTCTTCAATATTCAGTAAGGATAAATTGTGTCCTTGTTTTGCAATAAGCGGAATAAACATAGAAATTAAACCAACAAATAAGCCAATCAATATCACCATTGTAAAAATAGTGGCAAGTGTATTTCTGAACCTTAAACGTCGTTTTAAAAAACGTACAATTGGTCTTCCAATTAAAGAAATAACGGCGGCAATCGCAATGTATGTGATTACTGTTTGTATTTTGTAGAGAAAATATAGGACTAAAAAAACGCCTAAAATAATTCCCAAGGCTTTTAAAATTCCGTTTGCAATTGTGTTTGAAGTCATCTAAATCAATTTGTAGCTAAAATTAAAACAATAAAATTAGTTCGCAACTATATGTTGACGCGTTATTTCGTAGAGTACAATATTTGTGGCTTGTACAACATTCATACTGCTGTTTTGACCGAACATTTCAATATGTGTCACCATATCGGATTCGTGCATAGTTTCAGGATTTATGCCAAATTTTTCATCGCCAACAACCAACGCAATTTTTTCAAACTTTGAAAAATCTAGTTCATGAATCGATTCACTTTTCTCAGTAATTTCTAATGAAATAATTGTGTAACCATCTTTTTTTAGTTTTGAAATTACTTCATGAATATTTGCTGTAACTTCAAAAGGCACAACTTTTTCGGTTGCGCGCGCTGTTTTGGTCATCTTTCTTCCGAAAACAGGAATATTATCTCCACAAAAAAATATCTTTTCTACACCAAAAGCATCACAAATTCGAAACAGCGAACCAATATTTGGCGCATTCGAAACTTGATCGGAAACCAACGTAATCGGAAATGTTCGTTTCTTAAAATTGGTGGTATAATGTGTGAGTTGGGACATAAATAATCTTAAGAATTCGATTTTAAATGTTTGATATAATTTTGAAGCAAACCTTTAATTTGTTCGGCTGCCACAGGGTTTGCAGAATGTACATAAAAATCAAGTTTCGTTAAATCCAAACCAGATTCATATACTAACCATTTTGCGGCTGCATAACCATCTTCAGCAACTTCTCCTTCAGTATTTAATCCTAAATCATTATCAAAACTAATATATTTAGGAAGTCCATTTGCTTCAATATACGCTACAAATTTTTCATACGTACGCACAATCACAAAATCGTAATCAGCAGGATTTCTATATACCATTTCTGGCACACGAATGTCATCTAAAAAAAGGTTGTAACTCATTGTTAATCAATCATTATTTTATTAAAATTACTCGCTCTTCTTTTTTGATCAAACCAAACAAAAAGCGGAATTCCTATAGTTAGTTTTCCAACTATTAAACCCAAATTCCAAGTAAAAACAGTTAATACCAGCGAAGCAAATATAAAAAACAACACAATAGTTGTATTTATTTCTCCATACAATCTGTTGATGTGCTTTTTCGTATGATTTCCACAATATTTGCAACGTTCATTAAAATGATCACTTCCAATTTCTTGTTTCAAATCATATCTATTATCAGAATCAACTTTCATATAATTTATTTTTCCACATGAAGGAGATGTACAATAATAACTAAGTTTC
Organism: Kordia antarctica; assembly: GCF_009901525.1. Classification (NCBI taxonomy): domain Bacteria; kingdom Pseudomonadati; phylum Bacteroidota; class Flavobacteriia; order Flavobacteriales; family Flavobacteriaceae; genus Kordia; species Kordia antarctica. Next base: position 1,479,572 of record NZ_CP019288.1, on the reverse strand, counting down.
ATAAATAATTAGTAAGGAAATTGATTAATTTTTAAACGCATAGTTTACAATATTTGCGCCCATTTGCAAGGCTTTCAGTCGAATTTCATCTGAATCGTTGTGAATTTCTTTATTTTCCCAACCGTCGCCCAAATCGCTTTCAAACGTAAACAACAACACCAATCTATTTTCATGAAACAATCCTAATGCTTGCGGACGCAAACCGTCATGTTCATGAATTTTTGGCAATCCTTTCGGGAATGAATATGGTTGTTTAAAAATTGGATGCGTTGCTGGAATTTCCTTTAATTCTTGATTTGGAAATACTTTTTTCAATTCCTTTCGGATATATTGATTCATTCCATAATTATCATCAATATGTAAAAAACCGCCAGAAGTCAAGTACTTTCGCAGGTTTTCGGCTTCTTCATCTGAGAAAAACACATTTCCGTGTCCTGTCATATGTACAAACGCAAACTGAAACAAATCGACACTGCCAACTTCTACGGTTTGTGGTTTCTTCTTAATCGTTGTATTGATATTTTCATTACAAAACTGAATCAGGTTCGGAATCGCAGTCGGATTCGAATACCAATCGCCGCCACCGCCGTATTTCAAAATTCCAATTTCTTGCGAATGCGTAAGCGAAATGCTCAATAAAAATAAAAGGATCGTAAGCTTCTTCATGTAAAATAGTCTTATATCAAATAGTCTTTAAAATGATTGATGAAAAATTGAATTAAAGTTGCTTTAGATGAAATAGAAAATATAAACATAGCATTAGCTACGGTTCTGTTTTATATTAAAATATAAAGTAAATAGAAACGATTTTAAACAATTATTTTAAAGTTTATTTGGTATTAAATAATGCAAGTTAAACTTTAAGATCATGAAACGAAAATCTAATTAGAATTAAAAGATTGAATGATTGAAAATTAAATGATTAAAAATCTAGCATTCAACATTTATAATTTCAATTCTCATTCATAAAAGCAACCGAATGACACGCTACAATTGCAGCAGTTTCTGTGCGTAAACGTGTTTCTCCTAAAGTAACAGGAATATAGTTATTTGCTAACGCGAGTTCGATTTCTTTCGTAGAAAAATCACCTTCAGGACCAATTAAAATGGTGACATCTTTTCGTGCTTTTAAGACTTGTTTTAACGATTGTTTTTTATCTTCTTCGCAATGTGCGATAAATAATTGATCGTCAGAATGTCTTTTAATGAAGTCTGAAAACGAACTAATAGGTTTCAATTCTGGAAAATAAGTACTTAATGATTGTTTCGTTGCCGATTGAATAATTTTCTCAAAACGTTCCGCTTTAATAATTTTTCGTTCCGAGTGATCACAAATAATTGGCGTAATCGTGTCAATTCCGATTTCAGTTGCTTTTTCTAAAAACCATTCATATCTGTCGTTCATTTTTGTTGGCGCAACTGCCAAATGCAATTTGTAACTTTTCGGTTCTTGAAACTCGTGCGACATAATTTTAACGACACAACTCTTCTGATCAGCAATTGTAATTTTAGCCAAAAAAACAGCTCCTTTTCCATTCGTAATATGTAAAACATCATCTTCTTTCTTTCGCAAAACGCGCACCATATGTTTGCTTTCTTCTTTAGAAAACGTGTAGTGTTTCGTTTCAGATGTTAATTCAGGTGTGTAAAAAAGTTGCATTTTTTGAATGTTAAATTGTAAATTATAAATGCTAAATGCTAAATGCTAAATGTTGAATTTTAAATGTAAATGTATTTTTTTAAGAACAAAGAACAAAGAACAAAGAACAAAGAACAAAGAACAACATTTCGACTGCGCTCAATGTGACAGGATATCATTCAAATTAACGAATAAACAAATCAACAAAAAAAAAGCCAACAAATCTCAATACTATTTATCAGATTTTAATCCTCGAACTCGCCGTTACAGATTCGTCCGCAAAATCTTTTCGTAAATATTTCAAATAACCAACAATCCCAATCATTGCGGCATTATCTGTTGTATATTCAAACTTTGGAATGTGCGCTGTCCAACCATATTTGACTTCGCCATCTTTTAATGCTTTTCGAATTGCTGAATTCGCTGAAACGCCGCCGCCAATAGCAATGGTTTTGATTCCCGTTTGTTTGGAAGCTTTTTTTAATTTATCCAAAATAATATTCACAATCGTATATTGAATTGACGCGCAAATATCCACTAAGTTTTCTTCGATGAACGTTGGATTCTCTTTGGTTTGCCTTTGAATGAAATATAAAATAGCTGTTTTTAATCCTGAAAAGCTAAAATTTAAACCAGGTACTTTCGGTTTTGGAAACGGGAATGCTTTCGGATTTCCTTCGTTTGCCAATTTGTCAATTTCTGGTCCCGCAGGATAGGTGAGTCCTAAAATTTTCCCGCTTTTATCATACGCTTCTCCAACAGCATCATCTAAGGTTTCGCCAATGACTTCCATATCAAAATGATCTTTGACAAGCACAATTTGCGTATGTCCTCCAGAAATGGTCATTCCTAAAAATGGAAACTTCGGAATTGCTTGTCCTTCTTCTTCAATAAAATGCGCTAAAATATGTGCTTGCATGTGATTGACTTCAATTAGCGGAATGCTTAATCCGAGTGCTAACGACTTTGCAAATGAAGTTCCGACAAGTAATGAACCCATTAATCCAGGTCCGCGCGTAAAAGCTATGGCAGTTAACTGTTTTTTATCGATATTTGCGTTAGCCAACGCTTGATGAACAACTGGAACAATATTTTGTTGATGTGCGCGCGAAGCCAATTCGGGAACAACGCCTCCAAATGCTTCATGAATTTTTTGATTTGCAACAACATTTGACAATACTTTTCCGTTTTGTAAAACAGCGGCGGAAGTGTCATCACAAGATGATTCAATAGCTAAAATATATACATCTTTTGTGCTCATAAACTTAAAAAGGCATAAAATTTGGTATAAAGTCACAAAGATATGCTAAACATCGTGTTTTGTATTGTTTTTTTCGTGAATTTGCATAGTCTTAAAAGTAGGTAACTTAAATACTAAACGTCATTAAAAGAGTCTGGAAAATATTGAAGCGTATCGTGTTGGCAATTTTGCTACTCTTCATCTTTTTGGTGATTCTATTCTCTATTCCAGCCGTACAAACAGCCGTTGGAAAAAAAGCAACCAATTGGATCAATGATACTTACAAAACAAATATCAATATTGAACGGATTGGTTTAAAGTGGAATGGCGATATTTCTCTTAAAAATATTTATATTGAAGATTATCTAAAAGATACATTGATTCATGTAAATACATTGGAAACTTCTATTTTAAGTTTCAATAATCTTATAAATAGTAAACTTGAATTTGGAGCTGTTAATGTTGACGGTTTAATCCTGAATATTAATACTGAAAAGGATTCAATTGATACAACGTTGGATGTTTTTATTGCCAAGTTTGATACAGAAACTCCCGATGATACTCCTTCCGATTTTCTATTAAAAACATCTAAAATGCGCTTGAGTAATGGCAAGTTTAGATACAGAGATCAAAATAATGCTACGCCAAATATGCTTGATTTTACGGAGCTTTCAGGAACGGTAAATGATTTTAAAGTTGAAGGTCCAAGTGTTTATGGAGATGTTCGTAAACTTACATTTTTAGATAGTAATGGTTTGCGAGTCAATGAAATGTATGCTAAATTTCAATATACGCTGACGCAAATGCGTTTTGATGATTTGATTGTAAAAACTGATGGTTCCATATTAAATGGATTTGTGGTGTTTGATTATGATCGAGAAGACTTTGCAAACTTTTTAGACAAAGTGAAAATCAACGCAACTTTCACTGATTCTGAACTTGATTTTAGTGAATTGAATTATTTTTACGACGAATTTGGAAACAAAAAAGGAGCGTTCAGTACAGAGTTGACAGGTGTTTTGAACGACTTCACTACGAAAAATTTCCACTTCAGATCGCCAAGTACTTTGATAAAAGGTGACATTCATTATAAAAACTTACTAAATTCCAGCAGACCTTTTTATATGAAAGGTGACTTTGATCGTTTTACTTCAAATTACTATCAAATGTCATCATTGTTGCCAAATATTCTAGGGAAAAATTTGCCTACATCTTTAAACAAATTAGGGCAATTTAACTTGCGCGGTGTTACGGAAATTACGGAAACCACTATCAACGCAGATGTAAAGATTGATACAGAAATTGGAAGTTCAATTTTAGACGTAAAGTTTAAAAATGTAAGTGATAATATCAACGCTTCATATATTGGAGAAATAGTGTTGCAAGATTTTAATATTGGTCGTTATTTAGAAGATGAAACACTCGGAAAAGTTTCGCTTGATGTTTTTGTAGATGGAAAAGGATTTACGGAAGAAAGCCTAAACACGGAAGTTGTAGGGAAAGTGACGAAACTTGGTTACAACAAATACGTTTATAAAGGCTTAAGTGTTTCTGGAGTTTTAAAAGATCAATTATTTGACGGAAATTTATCTTCAAGCGATCCAAATGCGAAATTTAACTTTCAAGGTTTGGCTAATTTTGCAGGAGAAATTAACGAATTCCGCTTTAAAGCTTCTATTGATAAACTTGATTTGTATAAGCTGAATTTTGTCAAAAGAGATAAAACTTCTGTTTTACAAGGAGATGTCGTAATTGATGTGGTTGGAAATACGATTGATAATATGGCAGGCGATATTTTCTTTAAGAAAATTGCATATACCAATCAAAATGAAACGTACTCGTTTGAAAATTTCAATATTAATTCGGAGTTTGATAAAGATATTAGAACGCTCACAGTAGATTCGCCAGACATCATTCGCGGAACTGTGACAGGACGTTTTCATTTTGACGAAGTTATTGACTTAGTGCAAAACTCTGTGGGAAGTATTTACACAAATTACAGACCAATTGAAGTGCTTCCAAATCAGTACTTAACGTTCAATTTTAAAATTTATAATAAAATTGTTGATGTATTTTTGCCAGATGTAGAATTGTCTAAAAACACATCGCTTCGTGGAAGCATTACTGGCGACGAGAATAGATTTAATCTTACATTCAAAACGCCACAAATTATTGCGTACGGAAACACGATTGATAATGTAGAAATACAAATTGATAATAAAAACCCAATTTTTAACACGTATATAGAAATTGCAGATATAGCTACGAAATGGTATGATGCAAAAGAGTTTAGCTTGATTAACACGACGTTAAATGATACTTTATTCTTTAAAACGGAATTTAAAGGCGGAAAAGGTTTTGAAGATAATTACAATTTAAGTTTCTATCATACTATTAATGAAACCAATAAATCCGTTGTCGGAATTAAAAAATCAGATGTTTCTTTTCGTGGATATAAATGGTTTGTGAACGAAAAAAATGATAGAAAAAACAGATTCATCTTTAATAAAACACTCGATTCTATTTTTATTGAAAAAATTGTAATGAGTCATGAAAATGAAGAAATTGACTTAGAAGGGCAATTATTTGGTGAAAACAACAAAAGCATAAAACTACAATTCATTGATGTTGCATTGGAAAAAATAACGCCATCTATTGATAGTATTCGCTTAGGCGGAAAGGTGAATGGAAAGTTAGATGTTAAACAAATTAATGGAGGTTATGTGCCAAAATCGAATTTGAATATTGCGGATTTGATTGTTAATGGTAAAGAACTTGGAAATCTAACTGTTGATATTTCTGGCGATGATCGGTTAGAAAGTTTTGATGTAAATGCAAAATTGGTCAATGAAACTATTGAATCGTTAGTTGCTGTTGGAAACATCAATGTTTCTGGTGAAGTTAACACGATCAATGTTGACACAACGATTGATAAATTTGACATTTCACCATTTAGTGCGCTTGGAGAAGATATCATTACAGACATTAGAGGACTTATTTCGGGAGAAGCAAAAATTACTGGAAATCTCAACAATCCAACAATAAATGGGGAACTCAGTATTTTGGCTGGCGGATTGTACATTCCGTATCTCAATGTAGATTTGGATATGGCAAATAGTTCTATTGTAAAATTATATGACCAGACTTTTGAATTTGCGGATGTGACTATTTTGGACACACAAGATTATACCAAAGGACAACTCAACGGAACTATTACGCACACAGGATTTTCCGATTGGCGATTAGGCTTAAATATAACAACAGATCGTTTATTAGTGTTAAACACAGATGAAAATAACGATGAAGAAACCTTGTATTATGGAACGGGTTATATTAGTGGAGAAGCTACAATTGAAGGACCAACAGATGCATTAACCATTAAAGTTTCTGGAGATACTGAGAAAGGAACTTCGCTCAAAATACCAATAAGTGATGTGGCTTCTATCGGAGATGCATCTTTTATAAAATTTGTCAATAAAAAAGATTTCTACAACCCAGAAGTACAAGAAGATCAAGTGTTAGAAGACTTCAAAGGATTAGAATTAGAATTTGATATTGGTATTACACCAGATGCTGAAGTAGAAATTGTAGTGGACAAAAAAGCAGGAAGTACTATAAAAGGAAGTGGTTTTGGAAGTTTACTTATACAAATTAATACCAATGGTAAATTCAACATGTGGGGCGATTTTATTACTCAAAAAGGAGAATATAATTTTAAGTATGGAGGCGTTATAAATAAAAAATTCATCGTAAAACCTGAAGGAACTATTACTTGGGAAGGCGATCCGTTACGTGCGCAATTAAATTTAGAAGCTGTGTACAACCTAAACGCGAATCCTGACGTATTGTTAGAAACGCCAACGTATAACAGAAAAGTGCCTACGGAAGTAAGCATCCAAATTACGGGAAGTTTAGATCAAATAGAACCAAAATTTAACATCAACTTTCCAAATGCAAAAGGAGTTGCGAAATCGGAATTAGATTATTTATTAGATGACCAAGACAAACGTAGATTGCAAGCACTTTCGCTATTATCACAAGGACGTTTTGTAAATCAAGTAAACATCAATCAAAGCGCAATTACTGGAAACTTAATTGAAACGGCAACAGGAATTATAAATGACGCACTTACAGGCGATGGAAACGGAATTTTGAATGTTGGTTTAAATTACAGTCAGGCAGATCGTTACAATCAATTAAACCCAGATGCGGCAGATCAGTTAGGATTTACGGTTTCGAGTCAAATTAGTGAAAGAATAACTTTTAATGGTAAAATTGGTGTTCCTGTTGGCGGCGTTGCACAAACGGCAATTGTTGGTGATGCGGAAATAGAAATTTCTTTAAATGAAGATCGAACACTGACAGCGAAAATCTTCAACAAACAAAACCAAATTCAGTACGTTGGTGAAATTCAAGGATTCACACAAGGAATTGGATTGTCGTATCAAGTTGATTTCAATACGTTAAAAGAATTGGTAGATAAAGTCTTCAAAGGAAAAAAGAAGATGGCGGAGGAAAAGCAGAAAAAAGATGCCGAAGAAGAAAAAGCCAAAGCAGGTAATGGAGTTGTAAATTTTACGGCAAAGGAAACTCCTAAAAAAGAAAAATCTACAAAAGAAGAAAATAAAACGGATAAAAAAGGCAAAGAAGACGATAGTAATAAAGACAAAAAGGATGAATAATTTTTGACTAGTTTCTAGTGATTAATTAGTTGCTCTTTATTTGTATCTTCAATAAAAATATACTTTCCAAATTTCATTAAAAACAGTCAAAATCTTCTTGTTTTCAAAATGAAAAATCATTAAAATAACGTCAGTTATATAAAATTCCAATGTATTTTTTGTCTTTTCCGCAGTATAGCAGGGATTTTTCGTTAAGAATTTTCGAATCCTTGGAGAAAATTTAGAAAAATTCATGCGGTTTTAGTTTTTTTCAAAAAGAAAAACTAAAAATACCTCTGGAAAAGCGCACTTTCTTTTGTTTCTTTTCTTTGTGCGAGCAAAGAAAACGAAAATCAAATACTTAAGCACTTATTTTTAAATATGTTCAAAGCTTTATTTGAGTAAAATTATGTCAAACTCACGTTAAAATAATAGCAAAATTTCAATCTAAATCATTAAAAATCTGAGAACTTATTAACGAAAACGTTTGAAATTTTAAAACAATGTAAAATTAGAGTCAAGCGTACTATAAAATCAAAATAAGTTTCCTAGCTTTACTTTTCAAATTAAAAATTGCATGCAACAAAACATCAAAAAAATAGGCGTTATGACCTCTGGAGGCGATGCTCCAGGAATGAATGCTGCGATTAGAGCTGTCGCAAGAGCTTGCTCATATTACAACATAAAATGTGTTGGTTATTACAGAGGTTATCAAGGAATGATTGAAGGTGATAGTGTAGAACTTACCGCTCGTAATGTAAAAAATATAATCAGCAAAGGCGGAACGATTTTAAAATCGGCACGTTCTATCGAATTCAAAACAAAAGAAGGACGAAAAAAAGCATATGAAAATCTAAAAGAAGAAGGCGTAGATGCCATGATTCTTATTGGTGGTGACGGAACATTTACTGGTGGAATGATTTTTAGTAAAGAATACGACATTTCTGTTATTGGAGTTCCTGGAACGATAGACAATGATATTTTTGGAACAAAATTTACCATTGGTTACGATACTGCATTAAATACAGTTGTAGAAGCAATTGATAAAATTCGTGATACGGCAAGTTCACACAACCGACTTTTCTTTGTAGAAGTTATGGGACGCGATGCAGGATTTATTGCGCTAAACGCAGGAGTTGGAGCAGGAGCAGAAGAAATTCTAATTCCTGAAGAAGACTTAGGATTAGACAGATTGTTAGAATCATTACAGAGAAGTCGCAGAAGCGGAAAATCATCAAGTATTGTCGTTGTTTCTGAAGGAGACAAAATTGGTAAAAATGTCTTTGAATTGGCAGAATATGTTACCGAAAACTTACCTGACTATGAAGCACGCGTTTCTGTTTTAGGACATATGCAACGTGGCGGAAAACCAACCTGTTTTGATCGTGTATTGGCAAGTAGACTTGGCGTAAAAGCTGTAGAATTGATTTTGGACGGACAAACCAATGTAATGGTTGGTGTAGCTGACAACAAATTATTAGTCACGAGTATAGAAAAAGCAGTCAAAGGAAAACATACCATCAACAAAGAATTATTGAGAATTTCAGATATATTATCTGTATAAATATAAATTAAGAACGAAAAGATTAAACACAAATAAAATGACGAAATTAGGAATTAATGGATTTGGAAGAATCGGAAGAATAGTATTTAGAGCAACCGTAAAACGTGCTAATGTAGAGGTAGTTGCTATTAATGACTTATTAGATGTAGATCACTTAGCTTACTTATTAGAATTCGATTCTGTTCATGGAAGATTTGATGGAACGATTGAAGTAAAAGATGGAAATCTTGTAGTTGATGGAAAAACAATTCGTGTGACTGCGGAAAGAGATCCAAAAAACTTAAAATGGGATGCTGCCGGAGTTGATGTAGTAGCTGAATGTACTGGGATTTTCACAACCTTAGAAACTGCTGATTACCACATTCAAGCCGGAGCAAAAAAAGTAGTTATTTCTGCACCTTCTAAAGATGCACCAATGTTTGTAATGGGCGTAAATCATAAAGATGCAAAAGCAACTGACAATGTAGTTTCAAATGCTTCTTGTACAACAAACTGTTTGGCTCCAATTGCGAAAGTATTAGATGATAATTTCGGAATTGATGAAGCGTTAATGACAACAATACACGCAGCAACTTCTACGCAACATACTGTAGATTCTCCATCAAAAAAGAATTACAGATTAGGTCGTTCGGCAATGAATAACATCATTCCAACTTCAACTGGAGCTGCAAAAGCTGTTGGAAAAGTAATTCCAAAACTAGACGGAAAAATTACAGGAATGGCGTTTCGTGTGCCAACAGTTGATGTTTCTGTGGTAGATTTAACAGTTAGATTGGAAAAAGAAACTTCGTACGAAGAAATCAAAAAAGTATTCAAAGCAGCATCGGAAGGTGAATTGAAAGGAATTCTTGGATATACAGAAGATGCAGTTGTTTCTCAAGATTTTGTAAGTGATGATCGCACAAGTATTTTTGATGCTGGCGCAGGAATCGAATTGAGTCCAAAATTCTATAAAATCATTTCTTGGTATGATAATGAATTTGGATATTCAAACAAATTAGTAGACTTAGCGGTATACGTTCACGGTTTATAATATTATACAAACACAGTGCATGGAACTAAGTTGAAATGTACTGTGTTTATTGATTTTTTTTTATAACATTCCCGATTAATCGGGAATTTACTTTTATATTCATTACATGATTTTAGTAGTAGATAGTGGTTCCACAAAATGCGATTGGATTGCAGTGGACAAAGATGGGAATCAATTATTAGACAAACTTCGTACAAAAGGATTAAATCCTGCGATATTGACGGAGAAGAAGCTGACAAAAACCATCAAAAAAAGCAAAGAACTTTCAGCAAATCGTCATATAGTAACACACATTTTTTTTTATGGCGCTGGTTGCGGAACGGAAAATCCACGATTGCTATTAAAAGGTGTTTTGGAAGAGTTTTTCCCAAATGCGCACGTTGAGGTCAATGAAGATACGTTGGCGGCTGTCTATGCTACCATAAATCATAAAAAAGAAGCGGCAGTTGTCTGTATTCAAGGAACTGGTTCGAATTGTAGTTATTATGATGGAGAAAAATTACATCAACGTGTAAACTCATTAGGATATACCTTAATGGATGAAGCAAGTGGAAACTACTACGGAAAACAACTTATTCGCGATTATTACTTCCATAGAATGCCTACTGCAATACGAGTTGCTTTTGAAGAAAAGTACAATCTTGACAGTGATTATATAAAATACAATCTTTACAAGCAACCAAATCCAAATGCATACTTGGCAAACTTTGCCGAATTTATGTTTTTAAACAAAGATTCTGATTACATTTTGAAGCTTATCAAAAAAGGATTTCGTGAATTTGCTACCAACATGATCATGCAGTTTAAAGAAGAAATCAAAACGATTCCTGTACACTTTGCAGGTTCAATTGCATTTTTCTCAGAAAAGGAGATTAGAGAAGTTGCTACAGAATTTGGATTTACCGTTGGAAATTTTGTTAGAAGACCAATTGAAGGTTTAGTGGCTTTTCATACGAATGCTTTGAAAGAATAGTTTTTTTAGTTTAAAGGTTTATAAGTTTAATAGTTTAGGTGTTTATGAATACTTAGTTTACCGAAGTACAATTTTCTTTCATATTGAAGTCGCCATGCTAGGTATTTTCAATCAAAATATATTTTGATCTCAATAATACTCGAAATGACGTTGTTGAAATTATAAATTATAAATTATAAATTATAAATGTTGAATTTTAAATTAAAAAGTAATTTCATTTATACAGACAAACAAAGAGCGACAAGAAATTTTGCCACTCTTTCAGTATAGGTTTTTTTATTAAGCGAACCGAAATTCACTTGAAACATAATAATTTATTATTGTTGACAATGGCGTCCATTAGACGTGCATCCTCCAGTAGGACAGAAATAGGTGTCACAAGAATCACTTGGGGCACAAGTATAATTATCTAATGAATTATTAGATGATGATTCAAGTCCACCAGTTATTGTCGTCATTTTTAAATTAGACACTGAATACTTATTCAGTTTTAACGCATTAGAATTTCTTTTTTTCATGGTATAATATATTTTGGTTAAAATCATACTCAAAGTTAATGATTTTAATATTTAAGAATAAGATTTTGCTACAAGAAGATTACATTGACATTAATTTTTTCTATCAAAAAACTAAGAAAACACTCTATTTTCCTGTTCAGAAACTTGAATAAAAGTAGTGCGCTTCGTTAATTCTTTTAATCTTGGTGCGCCAACGTATGTACACGTGCTACGAATTCCGCCCAAAATATCCTGAACTGTATCTGCAACGTGACCTTTCAGTGGAATTTCAACTGTTTTTCCTTCGGAAGCTCTATATTCTGCAACGCCGCCAACATGTTTTTCCATCGCTGTAGCTGAACTCATTCCATAAAATTGTTTGAATTTTTCACCATTGCGTTCTATCAATTCGCCGCCACTTTCGTGATGTCCGGAAAACATTCCGCCAAGCATTACAAAATCTGCTCCAGCGCCAAAAGCCTTAGCAACATCGCCAGGCGTTGAACAGCCGCCATCCGAAATAATATGTCCGCCCAAACCATGTGCAGCATCAGCACATTCAATAATTGCAGAAAGTTGCGGATACCCAACACCAGTTTTTACACGCGTTGTACAAACCGAACCTGGACCAATTCCAACTTTTACAATATCTGCTCCAGAAAGAATCAACTCTTCTACCATTTCTCCTGTAACCACATTTCCTGCAATAATCACTTTATCGGGAAATTGCGAGCGTGCATTTTTCAAAAAATCTACAAAATGTTGCGAATAACCATTGGCAACATCAATACAAATAAATTTTAATTGCGGATGCTTTGTCAAAATCGTTTTTAACTTTTCGTTGTCTTTTGCGCTCGTTCCTGTGCTAACGGCAATATGCGGAATATATGCTTTCGGAATTGCTTGCATAAACGCATTCCATTGATCTAGCGTATAATGTTTGTGAATTGCGGTAAATAGCTGTTTTGAAGCCAATGCTTCTGCCATTTCAAAAGTTCCGACAGTGTCCATATTTGCAGCCATAATTGGAATGCCGCTCCATTCGTATGAATTGTGTAAAAATTTAAAAGTTCGTTCTAAAGAAACTTGTGAACGACTTTTTAAGGTTGAACGTTTTGGGCGAATCATAACATCTTTAAAGCCAAGCTTTAATCCACTTTCAATGCGCATACTTTCTATTTATTTGTTGTTTTTAAAAGTAGAAATTTCTATGGAAACAGACTTCTAATTAAACGTAATTTTTTCATAGGTTATTAACAGGATTTGGAATAATAGTGAAGAAAAATCTGTCTAAAAGTTGCATTCGTACAAAAAAATGAGTGCTTGTTAAATTTGTTACGTGTTTAGGATGTAAGAAGGTGTTTTCAGGATTATTATATGAACATAAAATAATGTATTTTTGAGACTTAACTCGATACATTAACAATCCTTTTATTTTAATCAATGAAAAACATTCTTTACTTCTGTTTACTTTTAGCACCAATTTTAAGCTTCTCTCAAGAAAAAATTCCATTAATCGATGTCGAAAAAATCATTGATCAAGTTCGAGAAAAAGAACAAAGTGGAGAAACTCAGCAAGCATTAGATTTGTTAAATAAGATTCATAAAAATGATTCTACTTATTGTTCTATTCTCACATCAAAAGCATATTATCTCATCAATTTAGAAAAATATGACGAAGTCATCGAGCTAATGGATGAAGCAAAAACCTATAGTTGTGGAGATGTTAGAGTGTTTTTTTATGTAAATCAAGGAGTTGCTTATGCTAGTAAAGAAAATTACGCAAAAGCATTAGAAGTTTATAACGAAGGAATAAAACATTTTCCAACCTATTATAAACTTTGGTATAACAAAGGACTTTCATTGGAAAAACTTGATCGAATAGATGAAGCTGTTGCGGCGTATCAACGTTCAATTACACTGAATCCGCTATATAGATCTCCTCAATTACGATTGGGTAATTTATGTTATAAACAGGGGAAAATAACACAAGCATTAATGTGTTACAACATGTATTTATTATTAGATCCTGATGGTTCAGGTTCTTTTGAAACACTTCAATCGCTAAACAACATAGTTTCTTCTAAAAATGAAAATGAAAGCGATCCTGAAATTGAAATCTCAGAAGATGATGAGTATTTTGAAGATTTAGACTTAATAATAGACAATAAAATTGCATTAAATAAAGACTACGAAATTGATCACGAAATAGATATAGCACTTATTAGACAAAATCATGCAATGCTAACGCAACTTGAAAATTTTGAAGGAACTGACGGTTTTTGGAGTAAAAAGTACGTGCCATTTTTTAATTGGATTCAAAAAAATGAATATTTTGAAGATTTCAGTTATACATTAGTTGCTTCCATTCAAAATGAAAAGTATAAAAAACAGGTGCAGAAGAAACAAAAAGATATTGTTGAGTTTCTAAAAATAGCTTTGGAACAATGGAAACTAGTATTAAGTAAAAATACAGTTGTTGTTGATGGCGAAGAAAAAGAACTGCATAATTCTTACCAAGGATCTTTTGTTGAAGGACAAGGAGTATTTACTAATGAAACTCCCGTTGGGCACTGGAAGTTTTACAACAGTTATGGGCGTTTAACAGGAGAAGGAAATTTTGCAGAAGATGGCAAACGAATAGGCAATTGGAAATGGTATTACGAAACTGGAGACGAGAAAGAAACTGCGGTCTATTTGAATGGTGAATTGAATGGGAAAAATGTAATGCACTACGCTAATGGTAGCATGTATATTGACGGAAACTACGCAAATGGTAAGTTAGATGGAGAATACAAATTTTATAATGAGAATGGCGCGTTGATTCAAAAAAAGTATTTCAAGAATGGAAAATTGAATGGAAAATACCTCTCTTATTTTGCTGTTGGAAAAGATGCATTAGAATATGATGTTGTTTACAAAGAAGACCTTCTACAAGGAACCGTAATTGAATATTATGTGAATGGTGCTGTATACAGAGAAACTCCATATACAGATGATGGGAAAATTGTAGGAATAGAAAAAAAATATCATATAGATGGAACTCTAGTTGTAGAAGCAAACTATAAAGAAAATCAACTTGATGGTGTATACACAACATATTTTGCTAATGGAGCTGTAAATGATAAAGGACAATATTTAGAAGGCGAACCAACTGGAATGTGGAAAACATATTATGACGACAACACAATTTCTGATGAATATGAATACACAAAAGGGAAATTGAATGGAAGCTACAAACGCTTTGATACAGACGGGAAAATACATTACGAATACACATACCGAAAAGATGAAATCATCGCGTATAAATTTTATGACAAAGCTGGAAAAGTAATCAAGGAAGCAAAGAAAAAAGGAGGCGAATTTCTTTATAAAAGCTATTCGCCCGACGGAAATATTACTTCGGAAGGTATTTATGATATTAAAGGAGGGAAAAAAGGCGATTGGAAATTTTACTCTAACAATGGCGTTTTAACTGCTTCGGGAAGTTATGTAGATGATAAAACTATTGGCGAATACAAAACATTCTACAAAAATGGAAAGGAAGAATCTGTAGCCGTCTATAAAGATGGAATGTTAGCTGGATATTATGTAGCATACCATAAAAATGGAAAAATGAAAAATCAGGGTTGGTATAAAGAAGATCAGGCTTATGGAGAATGGAGAGCGTATTATGTAGATGGAACACTTAAAAATAGTTACTACTATCATAAAGGAGATTTACACGGAGATCAACAAGAATATTCAAATACAGGTAAATTGAATAGAATAATAGGCTATAAATTTGGATCACTAATTTCAGATAAATTCTTTGATGAAAATGAAGAAGAATACCAAGTGATCAACTATTTGAAAGATGGAGTAAAAGGTGTATTAACACACAACTTTACGAACAATTTACCAAACATATCAACAATGTATGTAAATGGATTGCAACATGGAAATTACACACGACACGCATTTGATGGAAAGAAATTAGTAGATGGAACTTACACAAACGGGAATGAATCTGGGAAATGGACTTGGTATTTTGAAAACGGAAAGCCAGAATTAATTCGACACTATTTTGATGGAAATAAGCATGGAGAAGAACTGAGATACAACGAAGATGGTTCAATAAAAATGAAAGCTGAATATTATCGTGGTGAACAACAAGGAATAGAAGTTACGTATTATAAAAATGGAAAAGTAGAAATTTCTACACCATACAAAAATAATCAAACTCATGGACGAAAAGAATTTTTTGATTCATTAGGGAATTTACAATTGGTTCGTTTTTACAATCATGGAAGATTGGTTGGTTACAGCTATTTAGATACAAATGGTAAAGAAAAGCCAATGATTCCTATCACAAATGAAACAGCCAACATAAAAGCATATTACACTAACGGAAAAGTTTCTAGAGAAATGGAAGTCAAAAATGGAGACTTTGTAGAAACGTATATTGCATATTACTATTCTGGAAAGATGGAAAGTGAAACTCACTATATGGATGGAGAATTTCACGGAATTAGCAAAGAATATTATAGTAATGGCAATTTAAAAAATGAAAAAGAACACAATTATGGAAAGCTTCATGGAAAAGTCAAAGAATATCATGAAAATGGTAAAATGAAAAGTGATTTCAATTACGCAAATGATGAACTAACAGGAGAAGCAAAACATTACAATGAAGCAGGAAAACTTACAAAAACAGAATTATACTTTAATGGAGAAATATATGACATTCAAACTCTTTAAGAAGTTTCTAGCAACTTTTTTAGTACTACTATCAACGAATTTTATATATGGACAACATTCTTCAGAATACACAAACCTGAAGCAGAAATACCCGAATGCTAATCAAGTAAAACTTCAAGAAGAAACAACGATAGAAATTCAATTAAAAAATGGTGTGGTTAGCATTACACAAAGCTTCTTAGAAGAAGATATTTATCTAAATGAAAGCGCTACAATGCGTTCAAAACGATCGCTAAATTTCTCTTCATTTTTTGAAATGGAAAAAGTAGAAGCGTCATCGTTAAATTATATAAATGGAAAATACAGAGAAGTTGAAGTAAAA
This sequence comes from Kordia antarctica, assembly GCF_009901525.1. Classification (NCBI taxonomy): domain Bacteria; kingdom Pseudomonadati; phylum Bacteroidota; class Flavobacteriia; order Flavobacteriales; family Flavobacteriaceae; genus Kordia; species Kordia antarctica. The sequence goes on along the minus strand of NZ_CP019288.1, from coordinate 1,462,903 downwards.
GAATTCAAAGAAAAGGATGAATTGGATCAATCGTTTCATGATGATACAAAATCACTTAACTTCATTTATCCAAACCTAAAAGAAGGCTCTAAAACGTACTTAAATTATTCGGAAAAAGTAAAAAATCCACGATTTCTAAGTCCATTTTATTTTGGAGGATTTTCGCCAATAGCACATCGAAAAGTAACGATCATTGTAGACAAGGATATTTCGCTCATATTTAAGGAATTTAATACGGAACATGTAACAATCAATTTCACCAAAAAAGAAAAAAGAGGAAACATTATCTATACATGGGAAATTAACGATGTAGAAGAATATGACTATGAATCAAATGTAACCACATACAAAAATATTTTGCCGCACATAGTTCCAATTATCACTTCATACATTGACGAAAACGATGCAAAAGTCAGCCTTTTGGGCGATGTTTCAAATCTATACAATTGGTATTATTCGTTGGTAAAAGATATAAACAATGAAGCATGTGACACAAAATTGGTTACGATTGTAAACGAATTGACTGCTAATAAAGAAAATGACTTAGAAAAAGTTCGTGCTATCTATTATTGGGTGCAGCAAAACATAAAATACATTGCATTTGAATATGCTTTAGGAGGTTTTATTCCAAGAGAAGCAAATGATGTATTTCAGAAAAAATTTGGCGATTGTAAAGACAATTCTAGCATACTAGCAATTATGTTAGATGTTGCCGGACTTAAAGGAAATCTTACTTGGATTGGAACACGAAGCATTCCATATTCATACAAAGATGTACCAACGCCAATTGTAGATAATCATATGATTTTAGCGTATGAATACGAAGGGAAAACGTATTTCTTAGATGCAACAGGAAGATATTTGCCAATCGAATTTCCATCGTCATTTATTCAAGGAAAAGAAGCGTTAATCGGAAACGGTGAAAATGATTTTAGAATAGCCGAAGTTCCTGTGATTGAGGCTAAAAAGAACGCAATCATTGATGCTTCAGCTATTTACATTGATGGAGAAAGCATCGTTGGAAAAGGAAGGTCTGAAATATCAGGATATGAAAAAAATTACTATTTCAACTATTTAGAAAGTATAAAAACAGACGAAAAAAGAACATCGTTTTACAACAGTCTTCTGCAAAAAGGAAGTAATAGTTTTTTGATTGATAAATTTGAAGAAACAAACAAATACGAGTACGATAAAAATTTCATTGTAGACTATGATTTCAAAATTACAAACTATGTAAAAAGCATTGATGATGAAATCTATGTAAATCTAAATCTGAACAAAGATTTATCGTCTTTCAAATCAAAGAAAGATCGGAAGTATGAAGTAAAAAACACGTATAAAAGTCACTACGAATATCAAATTACTTTCGATATTCCTGCTGGATATGAAGTATCATATATTCCTGAAAACATCGCTATTGAAAACCCGCTAATATCATCGGCAATTACATATACGCGTACCAAAAATCAAATCAAATACAATCACAACGCAGAAATAAATTACCTAAGTTTATCAGTTGAAGAGCAAAAGAAAGTTAACAAACTGATTAAGAAAATTGAAAAAAACTATAAAGAAATCATCGTTCTAAAAAAGAAATAAAACTTCAAAAATAGATACTTTTTTAAGAACAAAATCAGACAGTCACACATGAAAAAAATACTATTTAGCTTTCTATGTATATGTTCAGTACACATAATCTCGGCACAAGACGCACCCGTTTTCAAATCATATGATTGGCAAGAAAATCCAGTGTATACCATTGATGAAAGCGAAAAAGATGAACAGATGATTTCGTTAAAAGAATACGTTATCACAGAATTTTATTTTGAAGAAAGTAACACGTTGACAGAATATTTTTTAGAACATAGAGTTTTGTGGTTAAACTCAGATGAAAAAATTGAAGACTACAACAAAATATACATTCCGTATTCGTCAAGTTCAGCCATTGAAGTCAGCAAAGCCAGAGTTATCAATAAAAAAGGAGAAGTTTTAGAACTCGATAAATCTAAAATTCTGTCAGCAGTGAATGAAGAAACAGGAAACAATTACACGTATTTTGCGCTTGAAGGTATAGAAAAAGGAAGTTTCATAGAATATTTCTACGTTGTAAAAAAACGCCCAAGTTATAAAGGAAGAAAGCTTTCTATTCAATCAACTTATCCAAAAAAAGATGTGAAGTTTGACTTGTATTCTCCAAAAAATTTGCTATTTGAATTCAAGAGCTATAACAAAATTCCTGATGTACAATTGGACACGGTTATGACGTCAAAAAAACATTGGAATATGAGTGTTAAAAACCTAATTCCTTTAGAAAAAGAAATACAAGCTGCGTACGATGCAAAAAAAGGATTTATCGTTTACAAACTTGATAAAAATACAGCAAATGGAGCCAATGATATTTCATCATATGGTCAGGTTTCTCAGAACATTTACAGTTATTACTATCCTGAATTTTCTAAAAAAGAGAAAAATAAAATAAAAAAGTTTATCGCTGAAGCGGGAATTGACAAGCTAACAGATCAACAAGAAATCATTAGAACTTTAGAAATTTACATCAAAACAAATGTCTTCAGCGATGAAAGTGTTGATAATAATTTAGAAGAAGTTCTAGAAAAGAAAGTTGCCAGCGAATCAGGATTTATCAAACTATACACAGCAATATTTAGTGCGTTAAACATTAAAAGTCAGATTGTAATTACTACAGATCGAACAGAGTTAAAATTTGATAAAAGCTTTGAAGCGAATAACTTTCTAAGAGATTTCTTAATTTATTTCCCAAAATATAAAAAATACATTTCGCCAACAGAAAATGAGAGCAGATACGGCTTTCCGCCAGCAAACTTAACAGACAATTACGGTTTATTTATCAAAGAAGTAACTGTTGGAAGTTACAAGTCGGCTGTTGGAAAAATAAAATACATAAAACCAATCAAAGCAGCTCAATCATATGATAAAATGACGATTGATGTATCATTTGATGAAGATGATTATACGATTGCTAAGATTAAATTAAAAGAAGAATTGGGCGGTTATTACGCAATGAGTATTCAACCGTATGGTAAATTATTAAACGAAGAGACAACCACGGAATTGAAAGAAGGATTTGGAAAAAGAATCCATCAAGATGCTGAAATCATAAGTACAGACATGCAAAATGCTACGCCAGAATTATTTGGTGTAAAACCATTTATTATTACTGTAGCTGTAGAATCTGATGCGCTTGTAGAAAAAGCAGGGAAAAAATATCTATTCAAAGTAGGTGACTTAATAGGACGTCAAATGCAACTATATCAAGAGAAAAAACGTGTGTTGCCAGTTGAAAATGAATTTCAGCGTAGTTACATAAGAACGATCAATATAGAAATTCCAGCAGGTTACAAAGTAAGTAACTTGGATGATATTAAAATTAATAATTCATATACCAAAAAAGGAAAAAAAGTACTTTCTTTCTTATCGGAATACGAACTAAAAGACAATATGCTAACAATAACTGCTAACGAATATTACAGGATGAACATTATTCCTGCTTCTGAATACGAAGAATACAGAAAAGTAATTAATAGTGCCGCAGATTTCAACAAAATCACCTTGATATTGGAGCCAAAATAAGAGCGAATCAAAGTCGTTTTAATGTCGATAAATTGATGTGAGTTGGATCTAAGAAAAATATATATTATTGCGTGTCACATAGAGCGCAGACGCGATGCGTGCAGGAATCTATTAAAATCACTTTAGTTAATTACTAATCAGAAAGTAGTACTAAATACTATTTGCACGCATCCCAAACAGGATCTTTTGGCAATGGCGCGATAATTTCTACTAATTCACTCTTTACAGGATGTGTGAAAACTAATTTTCGTGCGTGTAAATGTATGCTTGCATCTTTATTACTTCGATCAAAACCATATTTTAAATCGCCTTTTATGGAACAACCAATCGTTGCTAATTGCGCTCTAATTTGATGATGTCTTCCTGTGTGTAATGCAATTTCTAACAATATATAACGATCTAATTTTTTCTTGATAGTATAGTCTAAAATTGCTTTTTTGCTTCCTTCAATTTCTCTTGCAAATGCTGTCGATTTGTTATTTTTCGGATTCTTGCGCAACCAATGCGTCAGTGTATCTTGTGTTTTTGGCGGTTCATTTTTTACAACTGCCCAATACGTTTTCTTTGCTTTCTTTTCTGCAAATAAAGCATTCAATCGCGGTAACGCCTTGGAAGTTCTTGCAAAAACTATAATTCCTGTAGTTGGTCTATCCAAACGATGTACAACGCCTAGAAAAACGCTTCCAGGTTTGTTATACTTTTCGGCAATATATTCTTTTACAACATCGCTTAGTGGTTTATCGCCAGTTTTGTCGCCTTGTACAATATCGCCTGCACGTTTATTGACAATAATCATATGATTGTCTTCGTAGAGAACTTGGAGATTATTTTTTGTGGAGATTATTTTCAATGCTTTTGGAATTTTATGGTGTACTGTTTATCAGTTCGAGTTGAGGTTTTTGCCGAAGTATTAATAACAATTTTGTTTTTCTTTTAATACTAATTGTCATTGCGAGAGTTTTTTACATTGAGCGGAGTCGAAATGGAAAAAACTTGTGGCAATCTGTTTATCGATTAACAGATTACTTCGTCGCAAACTCCTCGTAATGACGTAACTTTTACATTTAGAATTTATCAATTTACATTTTGAGTTTTCAAAACACTTCTCGATACAATTTTCTTAATTTCATTCTGAAAATCATTCGAAGTGACGTTAAGAGTAATGATTACAAAGTAATTTTATTTTTGAATTTTTCAATCTTTCAATTGTTTAATTATTCATTAAACATTAAACATTAAACAGATTACTTCGTCGCAAACTCCTCGTAATGACGTTTCACAGCGACTTTTACATTTAAAATTTAGCATTTAAAATTTAACCTTTAATACTGCTCCTTCACACTAGGAAAATCAACCGATTTCACATCTTTAGAATATTGTTTAAAAGCATTTGTCATTTCTTCATACATATTCAAATAGCGACGTAAAAATCGCGGATTAAACTCATGTGTCATTCCTAACATGTCGTGTGTGACTAACACTTGTCCGTCAACACCATTTCCGGCGCCAATTCCGATGACAGGAATTGTAATGCTTTCGGCAACTTCCTTGGCTAATTTTGCAGGAACTTTTTCTAAAACCAATCCAAAACAACCAGCTTTTTCAAGCATTTTAGCATCTTCTTTCAATTGTTCGGCTTCTTCTTCTTCCTTTGCACGAACCGTATACGTTCCGAATTTATAAATAGATTGTGGTGTTAAACCTAAATGTCCCATCACAGGAATTCCTGCATTTAAAATACGCTTAACTGATTCTTTAATTTCTTTTCCACCTTCCATTTTCACTGCATGTCCGCCAGATTCTTTCATGATTCTAATAGCTGAACGCAATGCTTCTTTTGGATCTGATTGATAACTCCCAAAAGGCAAATCGACTACAACCAATGATCGTGTAATTGCTCTGACAACAGAAGATGCATGATAAATCATTTGATCCAACGTAATTGGCAATGTAGTTTCGTGTCCTGCCATTACATTACTTGCAGAATCGCCAACGAGAATCACATCAATTCCAGCGCTATCTACAATTTTTGCCATCGTATAATCATACGCGGTCAACATGGAAATTTTTTCTCCATTATTCTTCATTTCCACGAGTGATTTTGTGGTAATTCTTTTATATTGTTTCTTTGCTGTTGACATAGTTGCGATTTTGTAAGGTTGTAAAAATAAGGATAAAAAAGATGTGTTTTGTAGTTGAGTAGAATTTTGAATACAATCTACTTAAGAAAATTTAAAACTGGTATTTTAGTTTAAATTTTCTCAAACTCTTCAGATTGATTTCTCCAGCTTTATTTAGCACTTTATTTTTGAATAATAATCTCATCACACTTTTCCATGTATCGTCTCTTAGACTATTTGATTCTATCAAGACTTCACTGTCTAAAAACAAAATTTTTAAATAGTCATCATCATCATAATTTTCAGTAGCATTTCGGTTGTATTGCATAAATATTAATTCGTCTTCTCCATTCAAAGAATACACTGTAAATATCATTCCAAGATTTTCTCTTTCAAAAGAAAGGACTTTTTCTCCATCCAAAACAATCTTATCTTTTTTAAACTTCACTTTTTGAGCAAGCATCGTACCTGACACAAATAATAATAGAATTACAAGTATTTTTTTCATCTGTTAATTTATTTTACGAATATAATATTTCAAGCTCAATTTCTAATAGGAATCCAAACTTCTTCTTCCGAGTTTTCATCTGTTGGATTGTAATTTTCGGGTAAAATTTCAAAATGTGGTCTGTTGTCAAGTTGGTAGTTTGAATTTGGCAACCATTCCCTAAAAATATAATTCGCTAATGCGGAAAAACCATGTGGCAATCCTTTGTAAATAAAAACGGCGTATAATCCAGATTGAATTGTTAAGGTTTCCATTTTGTCAGGAATTGAAGAAAAATCTTCCGTTTCAATCATGGCAAATTTTGTAAATGTTGTTTGCGGATTGAAATTCTCAAAATAAGTAGCATCGTCATACACTTGAATCGAATACAAATCGGTTCCAACTGCATTTTTGATGGTTTTTCGGTTTTGCATGAAGCTTTTCCAAAGTATTGGCGTGGTATTTTGTAGTAATGACATTCTAGCTGATCTCCCAATGAGTTTCTTCTGCGGAAGCGTTTGTATAGTTGGTTTGTTTATCATTATTTAATGGCTGAATCTTTTCGTTTTCCAAAATATAACATCAAGATACTTCCTGTGACAAACATCCAAATAGAGTAGGCGACAATAGGAATTGCCATGTCTAAATTGTTTAAAACTGTCGTGGCAATTACAATGGCAAGAGTTCCGTTTTGAATGCCACTTTCCACAGTAATCGATATGGAATCTTTTAAGTTTAACTTAAATAAACGCGCCGTAAAATAGCCCAAAGCCATTGTGGCAATATTGAGAACTAAGGTAACCAAACCGACTTGTTTCATGGCGTCTCCTAAAAATTTCCATTTTGCAGCTACAATAGCGATAAAAATTAAAATAAAAATAACGGTAGAAGCTGTTCGCATTGGTTTTTCCATTCGAATTGCAAATGCTGGTTTTGCGCGTCTAATGAGCATTCCGATTATAATTGGAATAATTACAATGACAAGTATTTGAAGTACAATATCTAAAATTGGTAATTGAATTATGACATCTGTTCCGCTTCCAAAATAGGCAAGTGCAGATGATAAAATAACAGGAATCGTTAAAATGGTTGCAAAACTGACAATAGCTGTCAAGGTTACGGATAACGCGATATTTCCTTTGCAAATTTGGGTAATTAAATTGCTTGTTGGTCCGCCAGGTGCGGCTGCTAAAATCATCAATCCGATTGCCATTGTTGCATCTAAATCGAATGCAATTGCTAATGAAAATCCAATAATAGGTAAAAATATAAGTTGATTCACAATCCCAATAAATACTGCTTTTGGGTATTTTGTGATTCGAGTAAAATCTTTTGGAACTAAGGTCATTCCCATACCAAGCATAATAATACCGAGTGATAACGGAAGTAATACTTTGGTTAAAATAGTTGTAATCATTGGTTGGTTTATTTTTGTGAAAACAATGTAGTGATAATTAATGGAATGGGTTTTTGCTGGCTATTAATTATAAATTCGTTTATAGGCTATAGCTGTTCTCATTTTTCCTTTTCTATTGGGAAAGAAGAAAACTATTTTTCTATCTGATATTTTTACAGTCCAAGAAAAGTCAGTTTCATGACCACTTCTATATTCTGTTAAAACGAAATAATCACTGCTTTTTGTAATTGTACCACTTGAAATTTCTGGCTTATATTGTTTATATGTTTTCCATTCCTTTTTACTTGAAACACTATAATTCTTAAATATATAAGTCGAATCAGGGTGAATTATAATTTCTCTAATCGAATAAGAATAATCAGTACTATAATTATGATTATGCGCTAAATATTTTTTGACATTATTTTGACCAAAACAATTAGTTACTAAAAAGAGTACTATAATTGATGCTGCTATTCTTTTAAATATCAAATTCATCATGGAGAATAAATAAAATTGTTATAGTAATAAAAAAATGTATAACTCCACGTAAGAAACATGTACATAAGCGTACCTATGATAAAAAAGAAATGTCGAAATAAAAAAATATTCAATTTTCCTTTTAAGTAATATTGATTTACTATTTCTAAAAGTATTCCTACAGAATAAAAAATATTAGCTACAATCCCCCAAAGTATGATTCCAATAAAATCTTCTAATCCGAATGTATGAGGAATATTAGCAAAAACAGAAAATATACCAACAATTCCAACAAAGGCATTAAAAATAATTCGTTTCGTTTCCCACCAAGTAATTGTTTTGTTTAAAACGGTTTCATTCATAATCAATTAGTCAAAAATTAGTAAAACTGTGCTAAATCTAAACAGAATTTATAAAAATTGAGTTACTTTACTTCAAAATTTACAATCATGATGCGATATATACTTGTTTTATTTCTTTTAGTAAGCTTTCGCTTGAATGCACAAACGGACGATGAAATTGCTGCAAAACAAGCGGTTGTTCAATTCTTTGAAGGATTTCATAAAAAAGATTCTACATTGATGCAAGAAGTAGTTCATAAAGATATTATTCTGCAAACTACATATATCAATAAAAAAGGAGAAGCAACTCTGAGAAATCAAGATGCAAAAGGTTTTATCAAAGCAGTTGTTAGTAGAGCAGAAACTCCAATATGGACTGAAAAAATTCTTTCTTACAATGTACAAGTTGACGGAAACATGGCAAATGTTTGGACACCTTACGAATTCTGGCTCGATGGGAAATTTCTACATTGTGGCGTAAATTCGTTTCAACTCTTCAAAGACAATGGAAAATGGAAAATTATTTATTTAATTGATACGAGAAGAAAAGATGATTGTCAGGAATAACACTTCGAGAGCCTCAGTATACTTTCTAACAAGTCTAACAAAGTCCAAGAGAAAATCACATTTAACTCACTGTAATGAGAAGCTGAATCAAGTTCAGCTTGACGTAAAAAAAAGAAGCAAAGCGATTAAAATCCAAGAGATTCCCGTCTAGGCGGGAAAAGTCTAAAAGCAAAAAACAGTGTCGACAGACAACCTTGAATCATTGAATTTTTAAATTCTTAAATTGAGCGAAGCGAATCTAACAATCCGCTAAATTCACACCAACTGCCAATCCGCCTTCGGAAGTTTCTTTATACTTAGAATTCATATCTTTTGCAGTTTCCCACATCGTACTAATCACTTTATCCAGTGGAACTTTTACATCTGCAGGATCGGTTTCCATTGCCAATTCGGCAGCATTAATAGCTTTAATTGCGCCCATAGAATTTCGTTCAATGCACGGAATTTGAACCAAACCACCAATCGGGTCGCAAGTCATTCCTAAATGATGTTCCATTGCAATCTCTGCAGCAATCATTACTTGTTCTGGCGATCCGCCATACAATTCTGTCAATGCACCAGCCGCCATTGCAGACGAAACGCCAATTTCAGCTTGACAACCGCCCATCGCAGCAGAAATAGTTGCGCCTTTTTTGAAAATACTTCCAATTTCGCCGGCAACTAATAAAAATCGTTTGATTTGTTTAAAATCGGCATTGTGATTTTCAATTACTAAATAATACATCAATACCGCAGGAATTACGCCTGCACTTCCGTTAGTTGGCGCTGTCACAACTCTTCCCAAAGAAGCATTTACTTCATTTACTGCTAAAGCGAAACAGCTTACCCATTTAAAAATTTCGCGAAACTTCACATCTGTTCTTCTGATTTTTTTTAACCAATCTTGTGGAGAATCATATGGTAAATCGCCTTTCAATTTCTCATGAATATTAAAAGCTCTACGTTTCACATTTAAGCCGCCAGGTAAAATTCCTGTAGTATGGCAACCGATGTACATACATTCTAACATGGTATTCCAAATGCGATGTAATTCGGCGTCAATTTCTTCTGGAAAGCGCAACAGGGTTTCATTTAACAAAACAATCTCAGAAATTTTCTTCTTTTCTTGACTGCAAAAATGAACCAAATCGGTTGCTTTATTTATAGGAAATGGAAAAATACGAATTGGATGATCGGTATCTGCATGACTTTCTTCTTCTTTCACTACAAAACCGCCACCAATAGAGTAGAAGGTAGCTGAATGTACTTTATGATTCACAATAGCACTAAACGTGATGCCATTTGGATGAAACGGTAAAAAAGAAGTATTAAAAATAATGTCTTTACTTGGTATAAATGGAATATCTTTCTCTTGATTAAAGGGTAAAATAGAACGCTCCTTAATCGTATTGACAATCGTTGTTATATTTTCTGTGGGAATTGTTTCAGGATCAGCACCAAACAATCCAAGTAACACAGCTAAATCGGTAGCGTGTCCTTTTCCTGTCAATGACAAAGAACCATACAAATCAACTCGAATCGAAGTGACATCATCAAAAAGATTTGCTTCTTTCAACTCAGAAATCCAGTTTTCAGCAGCTCTCCAAGGACCTAACGTATGTGAACTCGAAGGACCAACTCCGATCTTCAACATATCGAAAACACTGATGTATTCCATTCTATTTTCAATTTGGTAAAACAAATATATATGATTAAGATTAACAATATGTATCTATTACATGAATTTTATTTATGAAACGAGCATATTAAAAATGGTATCACCTAAACAAATGATTAATAGCGAACAGCATGTGTCCGTTGAAAAACAAATATATACAAACACATGAAAATGTAAAAGTTCTGACAACCTGTCATTTATTTTTAATATAATCGCAAATCTGTCTGACAAAACTTAGTCAATTTCGTGTTGGCATAGTCATTGTCTTATGGTAAACAGTTAAAAAAAAGTATATCATAACACAACATATAAAAAGTAAAAAAATAAGATTATGAGTAAAATTATTGGAATCGATTTAGGAACTACGAACTCATGTGTTTCTGTAATGGAAGGAAACGAGCCAGTAGTAATTGCAAACGCTGAAGGAAAAAGAACAACTCCTTCTGTTATTGCTTTTGTTGAAGGAGGAGAAATCAAAGTTGGTGATCCTGCAAAAAGACAATCTGTAACGAACCCTACAAAAACTGTTTATTCTATCAAACGTTTTATGGGGAACAAATTTTCAGAGTCTTCTAAAGAAGCTGGACGCGTACCATATAAAGTAGTAAAAGGAGACAACGATACACCAAGAGTAGACATTGACGGACGTTTATATTCTCCACAAGAATTATCAGCTATGATTCTTCAAAAAATGAAGAAAACAGCAGAAGAATTCTTAGGACACGATGTTACAGAAGCAGTAATTACAGTACCAGCATATTTTAATGATGCACAACGTCAAGCAACGAAAGAAGCGGGAGAAATTGCAGGATTGAAAGTAAGAAGAATTATCAATGAGCCAACTGCTGCGGCATTAGCTTATGGAATGGATAAAAAAGGAATAGATCAAAAAATCGCTGTTTTTGACTTCGGAGGTGGAACACATGATGTTTCTATCTTAGAATTAGGAGATGGAGTTTTTGAAGTATTAGCTACAGACGGAGATACACACTTAGGTGGTGATGATGTTGATGAGAAAATCATAAATTGGTTGGCTGAAGAGTTTAACAGTGAAGAAGGAATGGATTTACGTAAAGATCCAATGGCGCTACAACGTTTAAAAGAAGCTTCTGAAAAAGCAAAAATTGAATTATCAAGTACAGCTTCTACGGAAATTAACTTGCCATATATTACAGCAACAGCTAGTGGGCCAAAACACTTGGTACGTACATTAACGAGAGCAAAATTTGAGCAATTAATTGACGATTTAGTAAAAAGAACAATCGAACCTTGCCAAACAGCATTGAAAAATGCAGGTTTATCAATAGGAGATATTGACGAAATTATCTTAGTTGGTGGTTCAACTCGAATTCCTGCAGTACAAGAAGCAGTAGAGAAATTCTTTAATAAAAAACCAAGTAAAGGAGTAAACCCTGATGAAGTTGTTGCCGTTGGTGCAGCAATTCAAGGTGGAGTTTTAACAGGAGAAGTAAAAGATGTCTTATTATTAGATGTAACACCACTTTCTCTTGGAATTGAGACTATGGGGAATGTAATGACAAAGCTTATTGACGCTAACACTACAATTCCAACAAAGAAATCTCAAGTATTCTCTACGGCAGCGGATAATCAATCATCTGTGGAAATTCACGTATTACAAGGTGAACGTCCAATGGCAGCGAATAACAAAACAATTGGTCGTTTCCATTTAGATGGAATTCCGCCATCACAAAGAGGAGTTCCTCAAATTGAAGTAACATTCGATATTGACGCAAACGGAATTATCCAAGTTTCTGCGAAAGATAAAGGGACAAACAAAGAGCAAAACATTCGTATTGAAGCTTCTTCAGGATTAACAGAAGAAGAAATCAAGAAAATGAAGCAAGAAGCAGAAGAAAATGCGGAAGCGGATAAAAAAGTAAAAGAAACTGTTGACAAATTGAATGAAGCAGATTCAATGATTTTCCAAACAGAAAAGCAACTAAAAGAATTTGGTGAAAAATTATCGGATGATAAGAAAAAGCCAATCGAAGATGCTTTGGCTGAATTAAAAGCAGCGTACGAAACAAAAGACATCGCTGTAATTGATCCTGCTTTAGAGAAAATCAACGAAGCTTGGAAAGTTGCCAGTGAAGAAATGTACAAAGCGCAAGCAGACGGACAAGAAGGTGGAGCAGCTGAACCAGAAGCTCCAACAGGTGAAGATGAAGCTAAAGACGGAGAAGACGTTCAAGACGTAGACTTCGAAGAAGTCAAGTAGTTCACCCTGAGCGGAGTCGAAGGGTAGATTTCGATACAAAATTCTTTTAGAATTTCACTCAATCTGACGTAATTCGTATTTAAAAACGTCAGTTCGAGTAATTTTTATCATATTGAATGCATCAAATGAAGCACAATCATAGTAGATAAAAATTGTATCGAGAACAGATTTGAAACTTTAGTTCATTTATAAATACAAGAAAAGCAGCTCAATTGAGCTGCTTTTTTTTTTTTGAGTATTTTTTTAAATGTTAGTTTTTTACAAGTCGCTTTACAGCGATTCTACTCTCTGTATCTTCAATTTTAACAAAATACATTCCGGCAGAAAGAGTTGAAATATCAATTGTTTTTTCATCAGAAAGTTGACCAATATTTGTGATAGTTTTTACTATTCTACCATTCAAATCCAAAATAGTTATACGATCTATGGAAATGTTTGTAACACTATTAATGGTAATGACATCTTTCGTTGGATTAGGAAAAAGTTTTATACTATTTGAAAACGCATTTTCAGTAACGCTCAAATTCGCATCTACAGTTACATCAAAAGAACACATTACGGAGTTTCCTGCCAAATCAGTAATTGTAAAAGTATTTGTTGTAGTTCCAATTGGGAAATCACTTCCGCTTGCCAAACCAGCCGTTTGTGTAGGAATATAATCAATTTCTAAAAGATATCTGTATGCAGTTCCGTTCGTAACATCATTCCAACCGCCACTAGATTGACTTACTGTATAATCTTCATTTCCTGCATTATTTGGTTCTCCAGGATTCCAATTATTATAAGTTGCTGTATCGCCGCTTTGCCATACAAAATTTCCTTCGGTAGCTACGTCATTATAGCCAATAAGTAAATCTCCTGCGCCACCAACTCTATTTACAGCTTCTGTAATAAGTGCATTATCAGTAGCATTTCTAATAGTTCCGACAAATCCATTTTGCGCAATAGCATCATTAAAAGCATCTTGTGGAAAAAATGAAGTATCTGATAAATAATACGCTTTTCCGTTAATAGTTGTCAAAGGTGTAAAATTCGGCAACGGATTAATCAACACACAATTGTCAGTTGGAGTCAACGCATAATTTACCACAGCAGTAGTATCTCCAAAATTAGCGGCAGTTTGCATAATATTTGCAGGACAACCAGCCACAGGATTTTCGGTATCAACAACAGTAACAGTAAAACTACAACTCGAAGTATTATTGTCACTATCGGTAACGCTCATGAAAATTTCCGTGATTCCTACTGGAAAAGATGCGCCAGAAGCCAAACCAGAAGTTACCGTTGGTGTTAATGCGCCATCTTCGGTATCGTTTGCAGTAACTGTATAATTTATAACTGTATCACATTGTCCAGTTGTATTATTCATGGAAATATTTGAAGGACATGTAATTACTGGCGAATCTCCAATAGATTCAAATAATTGAACATCTGCAATTTGGTTGATATTTGAAGTGCCACAAGTTCCTGTAAAATTCACTCTATAATATGTATATGAATTTGTATTTGCAAAAGAGAATGTTCTGGAAAAAAAACGTGTAGAAATACATGGAATTGCTCCTGTGGCAATGCTTGTATAATTTGTTCCATCGTTAGAGCCAAATACTTCATAATTTGTTGGATCTCTTTCTTCGGCATCATTTGCAGTTACATACTCCATTCCGATGGCAGTTTTTGAAACGCCTAGTAAATCTACTTGAAAACCAATTCCGTCAAAAGCATCAAAATCTAGGAACTTAGTGTTCGAATTTTGGTCAATAATATTCTGAACGCCTTCAGCTCCTGGCGAATTTACACTTCCAAAATTGGTCGCTGTATGAATGGAATCGTCAAAAATTCCTTGTGCATGTGTAAATGACATTCCTGTACAAAAAAGTAGTAAAAAAAATAAAGTTTTTTTCATGGTAAGATGGTTTTGGTTGGTATAAATTGATTTATTTCAGGAAGTTAGCTGATTTTTTTAGAAATATCAAATTTATTATCTGAAGTATTTTAAAATAGGAAGCTTGCAAAACCCTACTACTATTGTATGATTGTGAAGAAAATTACGCACAATTGTAATTATTGTTAATAACCCGTTGTGAATTTTAAAATCAAAAGTATAATAGAAGCGTCAGTTCGAGTGATTTTGAGGCACGAAAAATCGTATCGAGAACCTTTTTAGTGTAAAAAATTCTATTCTCGATACAAATTTCACTCATATTCAATCGTAAAATTCACTCGAATTGACGAATTTTATTTCAGGAAGTTAGCTGATTTTTTTAGAAATATCAAATTTATTATCTGAAGTATTTTAAAATAGGAAGCTTGCAAAACCCTACTACTATTGTATGATTGTGAAGAAAATTACGCACAATTGTAATTATTGTTAATAACCCGTTGTGAATTTTAAAATCAAAAGTATAATAGAAGCGTCAGTTCGAGTGATTTTGAGGCACGAAAAATCGTATCGAGAACCTTTTTAGTGTAAAAAATTCTATTCTCGATACAAATTTCACTCATATTCAATCGTAAAATTCACTCGAATTGACGAATTTTATCAAAATACACAACGGGTTATTAATACTATTTTTTAATAAATAGAATTAGAAAAACCAATCAAGCATCCTCTCTATTCAAAATAGACAATCCAACACGAATAGTCGCATACGGAACGGCTTCTTCAAAATGTTGAAAATACGCTTTCAAAGTATCTGGATCTTCAAGTTCGACTTTTGCTTTTCGGATGTTTTCCAAATCGTGTTTATCAATAAATTGAAGCATATCAATATCTTTTCCGTCTCCATATAACTTGGAAATATGTGAAAAAATAGTCGTTTCTGCAAGTTTACGTTCTTTTGCAATTTCGGCAATCGACAAACCTTGTTGATACAATTCGTATGTTTTCTTTGTCGTATCAACTTTACGTTTTTGTTTCTTTTCTTCTGCAAATTTGATGATTTCCTTGATGAATTGATATCCGTAATTCTCCATCTTTCTACGTCCGACACCATTAATTTCCATAAACTCTTCGTCCGTAATTGGACGTTTGATTTCCATTTCTTTAAGCGTAGCATCATTAAAAATTTGATACGCTGGCACATTTTCTTCTCTGGCAATGTCCAAACGTAATTGACGCAAACGTTCAAATAACGAATTCTTCTTAACTTTTGTTGTTTTTGCCTTTTCTTCTTCAATAGTTGCCGCAGCTTCTACTAAATTAGCAAGTGCTACTTTTTTTCCATTAAACAAAACATCTTTCGCAAACTCGGTCAATTTCAACTTATTATTTTGATGAAAAGCAATTTCTACATATCCAAGATTCACGAGTTGTGTTACATATTGTTTCCAATCGAGCCAAGAAATATCGTTGGCAATTCCGAATGTTTTAACGTTTTCATATCCTTTCTCTAAAATCGCGCTATTTTGTGCGCCACGCAAAACATCAATCACAACGCCAATCGGTTCTTGTCCATCCAATCTTGCTACTGTTGATAATGCTTTTTGCGCAATAATAGTTCCGTCAAAAAACTGTGGTGGATTTTTACAAACATCGCAATTTCCACAATCTTCACTAATCAATTCGCCAAAATAGCTCAACAAAATCTTTCTACGACAACTCAATGCATCTGCGTATTCTTTCATTCGGTCCAACTTGGCGAGTTGCACTTCTACATTTCCAGAATTCTGTGCAAACTTCTGTAACTGAATTACATCGCTATAACTGTGAAAAAGGATCGTATTGGAAGGCAAACCATCGCGACCTGCACGACCAATTTCTTGGTAATAACCTTCAATGTTTTTAGGCAAATTATAATGAATAACCCAACGTACATTCGATTTGTCGATTCCCATACCAAAAGCAATTGTTGCACAAATAACTTGACATTTATCATTGATAAAATCTTCTTGAATTTGTGAACGTTTATCATGTGAAATTCCCGCATGATACGCTTTCGCGTTGATACTAGCGGCTTTTAATTTATCCGCAACGGCTTCTGTGGCTTTTCTGCTTAAGCAATAAATAATACCACTTTCGTTTGGTTGCTCGTCTATAAAACTTATAATTTGTTTTACACGATCATTTGCAGGTCTAACTTCCAACTCTAAATTTTTCCGATCAAAAGAAGCAATATGTTGTGTTGCATTCGGAATATTCAACTGATTGGCAATATCTTCACGCGTAGCTTTATCGGCAGTTGCTGTCAAGGCAATTATAGGAATATTCGGAAAACGATTTTTTAAATAACCAAGATTTGTATACGCAGGACGAAAATCGTGTCCCCAAGAAGAAATACAATGCGCTTCATCAATAGCTATTAAGCTTATAGTTTGACTATTAAAAACATGCTCTAAATACGATAAACTTTCTGGCGCAGTGTATAATAATTTAATCTCACCAGCAGCAATCTTAGCATAAATTTCTTGTTGTTCAGGTTCACTTTGACTACTGTTAATGTATGCTGCCGAAATTCCGTTGGTCGTTAATCCATCAACCTGATCTTTCATTAATGCAATTAACGGAGAAATTACAATCGTAATTCCGTCCAATAAAATTGCAGGTAATTGGAAGCAAATTGATTTTCCGCCACCAGTAGGCATAATCACCAAGTTATCCTTTCCATCAAAAATAGAATTGATTATAGTTTCTTGAAGTGGTCGGAATGCATCATATCCGAAATACTCTTTTAGGGTACTTTTAATTTTTGTCGGGGCTATCATATTTTACAAAGAAAGTAAAAAAATAGCGAGAAATGTATGATTTTGTAGTGTGAAACTTATATTTAAAATTGTAAAAACAACTATTTATAGTACTAACAATAATGAATACTTTATTTATTTAATGGGAAATACGCTGTAATCATTTGAAAATTAGATAAATAAAAAAGCACAACTTGTTTAAAATTGTGCTTTTTTGGTTGGTTGATTGGTTATTTGATTTGTGACTGAGTTAATTTAGGTTTTTTAGGAAATAAAATTTTGCTCAGTTATATTTTCGTTGATACAAACATACAGATAAAAAAAGAAAGCCCATTACGTGATCGCCTTACTATTGGTACGTAAGTTTACTAGGTTTTATTTTTTTTCTAATTCCAACAGTACTTTCATGGACATTTCGTGTCTGCCTTCAAATGTGTTGAAAATGTAGTGTTTACCGAATAGTAACTCCATTTTTTCATGTTCTTGTTGCATGCGTTGTTCGGTTAAATATTCATCTTGCGTTCCCACAATATTTATCACTTTTGTTTTTTCATGATCGATAAATTCAAAATCTTTTACTGTTAATTCTGATGGAATACTTCCTGCATAGATAATTATTTTGTCACAAAGAATTTTATAGCGTGAAATCCATCGCATTGCAACAGAAACACCTTGTGAGAAGCCTAAAACATAGAAATTCACATTTTCTGGAATTTGTTCAGCATTGTAAATAGCATTCAAGTTTGCGTGTACGTTTTCAATTTCTGCCTTAGTATTTTCTTTTGTCAACCAACTTGCGCCAACGTGTTTGTATTCGTTTTTCAAATAATATTTAGAAGAAGCTTGTGGCGCAATAATGTAATTATCTTCCGCATTTAGCTGACCAAAATAGGTAATAAAATAACGACTCAAATAGCCAATTCCGTGACATACAAACCAAACATTTTTTGTTTTGTCGGTCAGTTCATTCATCGTAGAATAGGTATTTGTAATTTGGTATGAGATTTCTTTTTCTTTCATCTTTATAATTGCGCTTGGGTTTTGTATTTTTATACTTTCTAAAAAAAAAGTAATCAATAATAGTTTATAAATATATTAAATGGATTTGAATAAACAGGAAATTCTACAACAACTCAACGCAATTGTACCAAATACACTTTTGCAAACATTGCAAATTTCGTATACAGATGTTGGCGAAGATTACCTAACCGCAAAAATGCCTGTAAACGTTCGCGTGCATCAGCCACAAGGAATTTTACACGGTGGCGCAACAGTTGCATTGGCAGAAACTGTGGGAAGTACGGCTTCACATTTATTCATAGATACGGCAAAATACAAAGTAAAAGGCTTAGAAATTTCGGCAAATCATTTGAAAAGCAAAGTTTCGGGCGAAGTTTTTGCTACAGCACGACCAATTCACAAAGGAAGAACCACACATCTTTGGGAAATTAGAGTAGTAGATGAAGAAGGCGCTTTGATTTCGCTCTGTAAATTGACAACGATTGTTTTAAAAAAATAATTTTCTTTCGATTTGATACTAAAAAAGTTAAAAGAACACCTAGATAAAAAACTTCCTTTTGTTGCATATCGCAAATCAAATGCAATTTCTGTAAACGTTATTTTTCAGAATGATGATAGGTTGCATACTGTTTCAGATTTTACAGAAAGTGGTTTTATATTTGCGCCTTTTGATGCGACTCAGAAAGCTATTTTACTTCCGTTTGATGAAACTTTTGAAGGTGAAATTACCAATTTTGAATCAGCCAATATCATCAACGAAATCTATGATCCTTCTGCGGAAGCGAAAAAAAAATACGAGCAATTAGTCCAAAAAGCAATTGAAACCATTCAAGATTCTGAAATAGAAAAAATTGTAGTATCACGAAAAGAAGAAATCGATTCAAAAAAAGATTCTTTTCTATTATTTCAACAATTATTAATCAACTATCCAACGGCGTTTGTATACATTTGGTTTCATCCGAAAGTTGGGTTTTGGGCAGGCGCAACACCGGAAACGTTGGTAAGTGCAAAAGGAAATACAATTACAACCATGTCTTTGGCAGGAACGCGAAAGTTTCAAGAAAATGTTGCTGTTTCTTGGAATCAAAAAGAACTCGAAGAACAGCAAATTGTAACGGATTATATAAAAAATAGTTTACTAGATTTAACGACAAATTTAGTGGTAAGTGAAGCAGAAACGCACCAAGCAGGAAGTTTGTTACACTTATGTTCGATGATTTCTGGAAGAATGACTACGACTGTAAATATTGGCGATATTATTACAAATTTGCATCCAACACCAGCTATTTGTGGTTTTCCAACAGAAGCTGCAAAAACGTTTATTCTTGCAGAAGAAAAGTATGATCGTAAATTCTATGCTGGTTATTTAGGAGAATTAAATAAACGTGAAGAAACGACTCGAAATCGCAATCGAAAAAATCAGGAAAATAGTGCGTACAGAACTGTGAGAAGCAACTCAGAATTATACGTAAATCTGCGTTGTATGGAGTTAACTGACGACAAAAGAATACTTTATATTGGCGGCGGAATTACAAAAGATTCAAATCCGGAATCGGAATGGCAAGAAACGGTTGCAAAATCGCAAATAATGAAGCGAGTATTATAAAAAGTGATGTGAAAAATGTACTTTTACAGAACGAATGATATACTCAAAAATTCCACTAGCTCAAACGTTGGTTTCGCTTTGTATTGCCAAAGGTATCAATCATGTTGTGATCTCTCCAGGATCGCGAAATGCGCCATTAACGTTAAGTTTTTCGCAACATCCAAAAATTCATGCATATAGTATTGTTGACGAGCGTTGTGCGGCTTTTTTTGCGTTAGGAATGGCGCAGCAATTGTGCAAACCTGTAGCAGTTATTTGTACTTCAGGTTCGGCAGTTTTGAATTATTATCCCGCAATTGCAGAAGCATATTATAGCAATGTTCCTGTGGTGGTAATTTCGGCAGACCGACCAGAATATTTGATTGATGTTGGTGACGGACAAACGATTCGCCAGAAACACATCTTCAAAAATCACATCAATTACGAGGCAAATTTAAAACAAGATATTACACATAAGAGTACTATTCTGAGTGAAACGCATCAACTGTCGCCAGACATGGAACGCGAGATTCAGCAAGGAATTCAAGCATATAATGAACAGGAAATTAATCTAGCTTTAAATGCTGCTGTTGAAAAAAATGGACCTGTACATATCAATGCGCCTTTTGATGAACCTTTGTATGACATGATAGCAGCACCAACTGTTTCGCCAAAAGTGCAACCGTTGGTTTTGGAAGAAGAAATTGACGCTGAAAAGATTGCAAAAGCTGCAACAATTTGGAGCAGTTCTACTCGAAAAATGGTATTGGTAGGAACATTGCCGCCACATACAATTTCACGAAAGTATTTAGAAGTTTTAGCAAAAGATCCGTCAGTTTTAGTATTTACGGAAACGACTTCTAATTTACGAGATGATGCTTTTTTCAACGCAATTGATCAGATGATTTTGCCAATTGAGAAAAATGAAGCATTGTTAGATGAGTTTCAGCCAGAAATTTTGTTAACGCTTGGTGGAATGATAGTTTCAAAGAAAGTCAAGGCAATTCTGCGGAAGCGCCAACCAAAACATCATTGGCACGTTCATGAAAATAGCGTGTTTGATACATTTTTCTGTTTGGAACATTTTTTTAAGATGAATCCGAATCATTTCTTTGAATCGTTTTTTGGGCAAACCAAATCGATTGAAAGTTCTTACAAGTCATTTTGGAATATGATTAAGGAAGATCGACAACAAAAGCATGACCAATATTTGAAGCAAATTGATTTTTCAGACTTGAAAGCTTTCGAAACAATTTTTGCTTCGTTGCCAAGTGCTTTGATTTTACATTTAGGAAACAGTTCTACAGTTCGGTATGCGCAATTGTTTGAAATTGACGCAAACATTGAATTATTTTGTAATAGAGGAACCAGTGGTATTGACGGTTGTACGTCAACTGCTATTGGAAATTCGGTCGGAGCCGAAAAACAAACTATGCTCATTACAGGCGATTTAAGTTTCTTGTACGATAGTAATGCGTTGTGGAATAATTATATTCCTAAGAATTTTCGTATTATCTTAGTCAATAATAATGGCGGAGGAATTTTCAGAATTTTGCCAGGAAATAAAAATACGGAAAATTTTACTACGTATTTTGAAACTATTCATTCGCATACAGCAAAGCAATTAGCGGAAATGTATCATTTTGAATATAAAACGGCAACTGATGAAATGTCGCTTCAAAAAGCATTGAAAACGTTTTATGATGAAAGCGAACAACCAAAAATATTAGAAATTTTTACACCAAGAATTGAGAATGATAGTGTATTGATCGATTATTTTAAGTTTTTCAACGAAGATTAATAATTTTCGCACCAAAAAAACGAGGAATATTTCTACTAAAACTAAATTTGGTAACATATTATTAATCATTCTATAATTAAATTTTCAAAAATTATGAGCAAGAGAGACGAGCTAATTACAAAGTACGCAGCAGATTTAAAAGACAAATGTAGCGTAACTCCAAACATGGATTTATTAACAAAAGTAACCGTTGGTTGCGGACCTGCAATTTATAATAAAGATGCAGCTACCGTTTCAGGATCGGATGAAAAAGAATTGGCAACTGTAAAAAATAATTTCTTAATAAAGAAATTAGGATTGGCAGATAACGCTGATTTAGATAAAGCAATTGACGCAGTTATGGAAAAGTACGGGCGTTCAAACAGAAACAAATACAGAGCTGTTGTATATTATTTACTAACAGTTCATTTTGGAAAAGAAGCAATTTATAACTAGAAATTGTTTTCATACTATTAGTACAATCCCTTTGAAAACGCTATCCATACTTGGATGGCGTTTTTTTATTTTTAAATATTATATAGTAATTTACTTTTAAGATAATTTTATTAATATTTATTATACAAAATTGACAATTTTTAGTATATTTATTTATCACTTGAATATATGGCTTATATCTATGATTTAGGAAATAAAAAGTTGATTGAAGCAGAAATAATCCTTGCATCAGGAAAAATGCCATTTAAAAAAGATGGTTGGAAATTTGATTGGAATAAGTTACTAAAAGTTCAAAATACGAAGACATATATTTTGAAATCTAAAGATGAATCACAAAGTATTGAAGGTATTTTACAATTGAAAATCGAAAACGATATGCTAATTATGGATGTTATTGAAATTGCACCTCATAATTTAGGATCTTCACAAAAAAGATTTGAACATGTAGCTGGATGTTTGATTGCTTTTGCGTGTAGAGAAAGTTTCAAAATTAAAGGAAATTACAAAGGTTTTTTGACATTTGTTTCTAAAACAAACTTAATTGAATGGTATGAGAAAAAATACGGAGCAACTCTGGCTTTAGGACAAAGAATGTATATTGATGATGCTACAGGATTGAATTTGATAAAAAAATATTTACACTAAAATTGAAGCGTATGAAGAAGCAAGAAAATATTGAAAATCAATCACAAGTTTTGACAAACACAATGGATGTTGGCACCAAAGAATTTGATAAATTTCAAGCTATTCTTTTAAGTAAATCCAAAGAACGTTCGCTTGAACAAAAAAAAAGAGTTGAATTAATGGCTCTAGATTTTGAAATGGAAGATTATCTGAATTCAAGAGATAAACATTCTAAACTAGTTGGAGATTTTTTAAAAGTCTATTTAAATACTTTTGAAATTAAGCAGAATCAATTTGCTTATTATATTGGAATGAAGCCATCTAATTTATCAAAATTAATCAAAGGAGAACGCTCGTTAAATCATGAGTTAGCGTTGGTTTTTGGAACTATATTTAAAAATGATCCGATGCTTTGGTTAGATATTCAAGATAAAAATAAGCTTCATGAATTATCTAAAACCAAAAAAAATAAAATTGATAGATATTCATTAGAAGATTTAATGAAATAAAGATTTAAAAATTTGACTTTAGTTATTTGTAAATTCATTCTTCAAATTATAACTACATCCAATTCAAATTAAGATAGATAAAACGTACCTTTGGCGCAAATTTAGAAGCATGATTCATTTAGGACAACTCAATACATTAGAAATATTACGTGAAACGCCTCCAGGACTTTTCTTGGGCGATGATGAAGGAAATGAAATTTTGTTGCCAAATAAATACGTTCCAACAGCTTTCGAAATAGGAGATAAGCTATCGGTTTTCGCCTATTTAGATAGTCACGAACGACCAGTTACTACAACGTTAAAACCGTACATGAAAGTCAACGAATTTGCATTGCTTCGTGTAACTGCGTTGAGTGATTATGGTGCTTTTTTAGATTGGGGATTGGAGAAAGATTTGTTTGTTCCGTTTAAAGAACAAGCGCGCGACATGGAAGAAGGAAAAGGCTATGTTGTGTATTGCTATTTGGACGAAGAAACCAATCGTTTGGTAGGTTCGAGCAAGACAAATAAGTTTTTGAGTAATGAAGAATTAACTGTTGAACGCTTTGAAGAAGTTGATTTAATGGTTTCACGTTTTACTGATTTAGGTGTGGAAATGATTATCAATCAAAAACACAAAGGATTAGTCTATAAAGACGAAATTTTTAGAGATTTAAGACTTGGAGAAAAGCTAAAAGGTGCAGTTTCTAAAATTCGCGATGACAATAAAATTGATCTTTCCATACAACTTATTGGTTATAAAAATATAGAACCTTCTGCACAAGTTGTTTTAGATGAATTGGAACGAAACGGTGGAACTTTGCCATTGCACGATAAAAGTGATCCAGAAGAAATAAAAAAACGCTTGAATATGAGTAAAAAGAGCTTTAAAAAAGCTATTGGAAGTTTGTATAAGCAAGAACAAATTAGAATTACTTCCGACGGAATTGAGTTGAAGTAAACAAAAAATGCGAGTTGAAAGACTCGCATTTTTTGTTTAAAGTATTTTGAAAATTACTGCTCATACAAATACGAAACAAATGCTGTCGATTTTGCTTGACTGTAAATTCGAAGATCATCAATACTTCCGCTAAATGGATTTTCGCCAGAAGCATCATTTCCTAAAAGTAATGGTAAATTTGCCGTAGAAATCTCTCCTTTTATATATTTCATCAACGCAGGTTTTCCGTTGATATACAAATACATCGTGTCACCTTTTAAAGTACACGTTATCATATACCATGTATCTTTTGTATAATTAAATTTTCGTAATTCATGCATAATTCCGTAAGGTGCAATCGAGAAAATAATATCATTAGTCACTACTTCTTCATCTTCCAACGGAGAAAATCCTATGGAAATTCCGTAAGCAGCTTGTGGTTTTTCAGTATCAGAACTATTTTTATATAATACTTGTTGTAAGTGCGCAACGTCTGTTTTTAACCATAAATTAATGGTAAACTCATCTGTGAAATTCAAATGTTCGTTTGCAGGAATTTCTATAAAATCGTTGATGCCATCAAATGAATACGCTTGATTTTCATTTTCGAAACGGTCTTCAGTTAATGTAACTCCTTTAGCTTGTGCTGTTACTTTATAAGCACTTGCATCTTCGGTATTTCCGTCAAACGGATAATGTGCAACTAAACTTTCGGTAAGATCAACTATTGGATATTCTTCTTCAATACTACAACTACTGAAAGCAAAAACGATTGCTAAACAGCTAATTAGGTGAATGGTTTTCATGGTAATTCCGGTTTTTCTTGATGACTGATGATTTAATTTTTTATAGCATCAAAAATAGTACCAAACATATTTTGAATTAATTATTGTGATATAATTCAGGGAAACGTTCTCGTGCCCAATCTTTATAAATTGGAAGTGGCGGCGGAAAAGAATTTTTAGTATTAAAATATGGATGATTATAAATCCCTAACTTTTGAATATGGTAGACCAGAAAAAAGCTTTGATTTGCCATTCTACCATAATCAAAGCTTCTATCGTAATAATTATGAATGTTATGAATTAAAACATTTTCCTTATGATAGTAAATTATATTTTCTTTATCACCATAATAAGCGTCATGCATTAGCATGGTTAACTTATGAAATTCCACTAAAATATTTAATAATTCTGTTGCTTCATGCGAATTCGGAGCTACTTTCCGAAGTTGTTCATATGCGTGAATAGGAAAAATATATGCATAGGATTGTTGTCTATCCTTATAATATCCTTTAAAATTATGAATCAATATTTTTTCAAGAATAATAGTATCTAACGAAACTTTTACATCCGTTTTGAAAGCCAATCGTACTTTTTCTAATTGGTTTAATGAATTTTCAGTTCGTAACTGTTTTAGCGTACGAATTGTTTCTTCAGAATACGAAATACCATAATCGCGCTTTGCTTTTTCTACTTCAGCATCTATATAATCGAGTTCTTCCGAATGACAATTTTGAAAAGTGCTTTTAGAAAATCCTTCTGGTTTTATATCGATTAAACTCATTAATGTAACTGTAAATATGCTAATCAAGAAAGTATACGGAATCCAATTTGCTGTTTTAAAATATCGAGAAACTTCTGTCCAAGAAGCAAAAAATAAATACAGCGGAATGATAAAGAAAAGGCTATTATAATTTATTGGTTGATGAGAGCCAACAGAAGCTTTTCCAAAAACAGAAAACCGAATAAAAACGATTGCTACATATAATATTAAATAATACAGAAATAGCGAATAATTTGAAAGTCGCAACGTTATTTTTTTTCGCGAATGCTGAAAATGAAAAGTCGCTTGCATAAACCAATGCCGAATCATCATCGTAATCCCAACTGTTAATGAAGTTGCTATCAAAAATGATTTTTCAAAAAAAGAAACTTCTGCTGAAATATTTGGTAAATCGCCACCAAGTAGAACGCTCATGACAATCATGAAATCTAGCAGATAAAACGTAAAAAGGTAGAAAACAATTGCACTCAAAATACCCAAACCAATTGCTATCCAAAATTGGAGTTTTCCAATCTTAGAAATACTTAAACGTGGTTTTAATTGTATTTTTTTGTGAATTCCCATACGATATCAGTATAGAATTATTGCCAAACGTTACAAGCCTAGTTTTACACGCAACGCTTTTGGCAATGCATCTTTATGAACCATTACGGAGATCGTTTTCAACTTAAAAAAAGCTTCGCTCATATGTACATGTCCATCGTTTGGAACACGTTCTGAGTTGCTTCCCCAAGAATTTTTGGCACGGAAATATTCGTTTCCATTTTGGTCTGTTGCCATTCCTGTAATATGCATTAAATGATCGTCAGTCGTGGTAAAATTTTCAAATTCTTCTTGACGAAATTCGGCAGTAATAGTTTTCTCTTTACGAATTTCCGCAGTAAACTCTTTTTTATCTTTTACAGCTTCTTCAGGAATTGAAGCAACCGCATATTTTGCAGAAAATGTAGTTTCAGAAACATCGCAATCCAATTCTACAGTATAACCTGTATTTAAAGCATTTCTTGTTACAGCGACCAATTCGTCTAAGGTTACATTATAAAAACTTCCGTTAGAAAAATTATCAGGAATATTTAAAATGAATTGTTCATAATACGGTTGATGCGTAAATGAAGTAATTGTCACATAATCATCAGGATTAATCTTTGTCATCTCTTGAAATGATTTAGGCGTGTATCTTCTTCCTTCAAAATTGAACCATTTTGGACTTTCACCTAAATAAACATCCAACACACTTTCAACAGCAGGTTTCCAATTAGTTGATAGTTTCTTTCCAGGATTCTTAATATACACATCTAACATGGCTTTTAAAACCGCTTCCATTTCTGCATGATTATGATTTGTTTCTAAAGCTTTCAAACCAGAATACGCTTCACTTGTAACTAATCCGTGTGACTTAACGGCATTCATCACATCATGTGCCAATGCGCCTTCGCTAAATTGTGCTTTTCCCTGTCGCATCACGTAATTCCAAGCTTTCTTCGGATACGTATTTCGTACATTATACATTTCAGAAATATCAATCTGTTTTCCCGTCAATCGGATAATTTCAGATTCTAAAAAAGAAGAAGCCGAAAAACTCCAACAAGTTCCTGTACGTCCTTGACTAATTACGGGCGTAGCTTCTAAATCTACGGTAGTTTTAAATTGATAATCTTGTGCAAAAGCAACAATTGAAAAACAACATAACAAAGCAAATAAAAGTATCTTTTTCATCAGAAATAAAGGTGTTTAAAGTGTATAGCACGACAAGAATTTGACTCAAAAATCACTTGTAAACTGTGCAAAATGATTTATTTTTACGCAAAATACTAAAAAATATGAGTAAACCTGACTGGAAAACGGTAAAAGAATACGAAGACATTACGTATAAAAAGGCAGATGGCGTTGCTCGAATCGCTTTTAACAGACCAGATGTTCGAAACGCGTTTCGTCCACATACAACAAGCGAATTGTTGGATGCGTTTAGAGATGCGCATGAAGATGTGAATATCGGAGTTGTATTGCTTTCTGCGGAAGGTCCATCATCCAAAGATGGAGTTTATTCTTTTTGTAGTGGCGGCGATCAAAAAGCACGTGGACATCAAGGATATGTTGGACAAGATGGATATCATAGATTAAACATTTTAGAAGTGCAACGCTTAATTCGCTTCATGCCAAAAGCAGTAATTTGTGTAGTGCCTGGTTGGGCAGTTGGTGGCGGACACAGTTTGCATGTTGTGTGCGATTTGACACTTGCAAGTAAAGAACACGCCATTTTTAAACAAACGGATGCCGATGTCACAAGTTTTGATGCAGGATATGGTTCGGCGTATTTGGCAAAAATGGTTGGACAGAAAAAAGCAAGAGAAATCTTTTTCTTGGGAAGAAACTACTCAGCGCAAGAAGCATACGAAATGGGCATGGTAAATGCCGTAATTCCGCATGACGAATTGGAAAATACTGCTTTTGAATGGGCGCAAGAAATCTTAGCAAAATCGCCAATGTCCATCAGAATGTTGAAATTTGCAATGAATTTAACTGACGACGGAATGGTTGGACAACAAGTATTTGCAGGAGAAGCAACGCGTTTAGCATATATGACAGAAGAAGCCAAAGAAGGTAGAGATGCATTCTTAGAAAAACGCAAGCCAAACTTTGACAAAAAGTGGATTCCGTGATCAGTTCTCAGTTCTCGGTTTTCAGTTTTTGAAAATTATAAATATTAAATGTGTCACATCGAGCGCAGTCGAGATGCTGAATTTTAAATATAAAAATGTATTGATTCGTCATTGCGAGTGAAACGAAGCAATCTGTTTCTTAATTTAGATGAACGATTTCAATTTTTTTAATTTTGCTAGAAACTAGAAACTAGAAACTAGAAACCAAATCAAAAACATGAAAAAGCTGATCATTTTCACACTTTTACTAACTTTCCAATTCGGAATAGCGCAAGATAATACGGAGCGTAAATTCGAAATTGGATTGCATTATCCGTTATCTACAGGCGATAATTTTATGGTTTTTGCGTATGATGGTTTAGTAGGATTAGATTTTAAATATCAATTTACGGATACAAAATTGATTTCTCCAAAAGTTGGTTTCTCGGTAGATTATTTTAATTATAATTTTGTAGATGATGTAAATGGTGGCGCATTTGTGCTAAAACCAGAAATCATTGGCGAATTTAACATTGAAAGTCTTCCAAAACTAAAACCTTATTTGTCTTTAGGATACAGCATTTTCACGACTTCTTTGAATGTGGCAAGCACTGGTTTTAATTTAGGAAATCCGGATCCAACGACGCAACCAAATGGCGATCGTTACACAGATACGCAAAGTGGAATTAGTTATGGTTTTGGCGCAGCGTATGATCTTACAGAAAAATTTTTTGTGGAAGTTTCTGCCGATTTTATAAAGCTTTCGCTGGATGGAGAAACTTCAGGGAATCGATATAACGAAAATATTCATACGGTAAATATGGGTGTTGGATTGCGATTTTAAAAGTTGAAATTGTAAATGTTAAATTATGAATGTTGAATTTTAAATTACTTCTCGATACAAAATTCTTTCAGAATTTCACTCGAAGTGACGTTAGGTGAAAATCATAAATTATAAATGTTGAATTAAAAAAATAGCTCAATTCGAGTAAAATTTCAGTTTAAAAGTTTACTTAATGTGTGAATAATTCACCTATCAAAATACCAAGCGCAAAGTTTCCAAAGTCGAACTTTTTGATAAATGATTTAAAAGCTATCAACTTATTTACAATAGAACATGCTGACTTACAGATTATTTCTTAAAATCAAAAAACAGTGTCGATAAAAAACCTTGAATCATTGAATTTTTAAATTTTTAAATTGAGCGAAGCGATACTATGCGCGTCTAAAAATCTAACCTTTCTTTTTCACAACATACGTTTCCCAACCTTCATACGAACCATACTGATCTTTAGCAAGTTTAATGAGTTCTGTGGTAAATTTGGTTACGTTTTCCAACGTGGTAGAATTGTTTCTATAAAATTTGATTTCGTGTGGAAATTTCTCGTTCTCCGTTTTCTTTTTAGATTCAACCGTATATGCTAACTTTTCAATTTCCACAACAAATAAATTCATATCATTTATCGAAGCAAATGTAGCGTAATGTTCTATTTTCCGTGGAGTAACAACATCATCGCCAGCGTTTTTTAGTTGAATTACGGTATCACGATTTGACATAAAGTTTTTGATTTCATCATTCGGATAGAGGAAATTTGTGTATAAATCCCAAGAAGGATCCGATTTTATATACACATCGTATTTTTCGCCACGAAATTTATTTTTGAATAATTTGTCAATATGTCGTTCAATATCGGAAGCATCTTTTACATAATAATATTCAAAACGACTTCCATCAAACATAAATGAACCTACATAATGACTTTCTGAAACCGATTTCATTTTATCATGAATTGCATCTTTAATTTTATATAGTTTCTTCAATTTATTTCCAATCGGGAAATCACTTTCTTCCGTGACTTTGTATTTAATTTTCACATAAAACAAAAAGTCAAAACCATTAATTGGCGCTTGTTCAATCAAATCCATTCGTAAATTCGTAGAACTTACACCTTTCTCTTGTTTTGCTTGATATGTATTCCAAATTGGCGAATCTTGCGCATGCAAAAAAAGGAATGAAAAGAGTAGGAAAAAAAGTTGAATTGGTAATTTCATATAATATGTGTCAAAACTTGCACGCAATGTACTGAAAACTAAGAATTGCATGAAAAAATTAATAGAATATTATGATTAAATTGCTATTGCTTAAAGATGTATTTGTTGAAAAATGGTTAATGAATTTAGTAATACTCAAAGTTAGATAATTCTTTTTTAGCTTTTCATTTTCATTTTCTCTTTCTTTGTTCGCACAAAGAAAAGAAACAAAAGAAAGTGCGTTTTTCCAGAGGTGTTTTTAGTTTTTTCTCTGAAAAACTAAAACCGCATTCATTTTTCTAAATTTTTTCCAAGGCTTCAAAAATTCTTAACGAAAAACGAATGCTACACTGCGGAAAAAGAACCCGCTACGGACAGAACTACTTACTTTTTTTTTTTAAACGAGTTCAAAGTGTATATTTACAAAAATTAAGTCTACATGATAAAACCATGGCTTGCTGCCGCACGATTACGAACGTTACCGTTGTCCATTTCTGGGATTATAGTTGGTTGTGCAATGGCAAATTTTACAATATATGTTGATCGTGGAGGAATTAATTTTCCTACTCGTGTTGATAGTGCAGATTATACTATTTTCATTTTAGCAATACTAACTACTGTAGGTTTTCAAGTCTTATCAAATTTTGCCAATGATTATGGCGACGGAATTCGCGGTACAGACGACGATAGAGAAGGCGAAAAACGCATGGTCGCTTCTGGTATTATTTCGCCAAAGCAGATGAAAAACGCCATGATTATTACAGCAATTATTACCTTAATTTTAGCATTAACAGTCATTTATGTTGCTTTTGGAAGCGAAAATTACAGTTATTCTGTATTGTTTTTCTTTTTAGGAATTACCTCAATTATTGCCGCTGTAAAATATACCGTTGGGAAAAGCGCATACGGATATTCAGGTTTAGGCGATATTTTTGTATTTCTATTTTTTGGATGGTTAAGTGTTGTCGGAAGCTACTTTTTATACACAAAATCAGTGCACTTTGATATTTTCTTGCCTGCAACTGCGATTGGATTGTTAAGCGCGGCAGTTTTGAATTTAAACAACATGCGTGATCGGATCAAAGATAAATCGCATGGAAAAAATACGTTGGTTGTCAAAATAGGAAGTCAAAACGCAAAACTATATCATTACAGTTTGATTATAGGCGCGTTGGCTTGTTCGTTATTATATGTTAGCAGTAATTATTATTCGCCAAAACAATTCGTAGTTCTCATTGCGTTTATTCCGTTATTTATGAATATGGTTGTTGTTGGAAAAAACATCCTTCACAGAGAATTAGATCCAGAATTGAAAAAAGTAGCACTAAGTACATTTTTGTACGCGATTTTATTCGCCATATTTAATTGAAAACCACACATGAAAAAAACAATTATTTTAGTCGTTCTATGCCTATTTAGCTATGTTTCTAACGGACAAGAAGCTACAACAAAACTAAAAATCACGGAAAGCGCACAATTTAAAGATGAGGTAAAAGTAGATGGTATTGATGCTATGTACACGAGTCCATCTGGAAAAACTGCGATTGTTCGTTTTGGAAAGAAAAATATTTTGCTCGATGTTTTTAACAGTAGTTTAGACAAAGAATTTTTCAAAATCATCAAAAATGAGAAAAAGGAATTCTACAAAGGACATTTGAGTTTTGGTGACGAAATCAAAGTGTTTACAGTATATTCTCCAAAAAAGAAAGAACGAATTTTATATTGTCACACATTCAATATTAAAAATAATACGCACACAAAAACGGAACTTTTTAAAGCGAATGTAAAAAAACGTGGCGGATTATTTTCAGGAAGTAACAAACGACAAACGAGTTTTGCCATTTCGCCAAATCAACAATACATTGCTATTGCGACAGATAATATTAAGAAAAATAGCAATTCATACTTCGTTCATGTGTTTGATGCGGAAACGTTGAATTTAATTTACAAACAATCGTATCAAGATCATAAAGAAGACTATTTTTCGCACAATGATTTAATTATCAAAGATGACGCAACGGTTTACAGCTTGGGAAAACTTTACAAAAATGGACGATCTGACAAGAAAAACGGAGAAGCTAATTATGAGTTAGTACTACACAAAGTATCTCAGAATGGCACATCTCACGCAAGTGTAAAACTGGAAGATCTATTTGTAAGATCGTTGGTTATAAGTCATAAAAACAATGAGTTACATTTAATTGGTTTCTATTCAGAAAAAAACTCAAGTCGCTTAAAAGGTGGTTGTAATTTTGTGTTGGATGAAAAAAGTTTAGCTGTCAAAACTAAAAAAATTACGGAGTTACCAAAACAAGTGTACGAAGATTTATATGGTTATAGAAGAGGAAATCGTAAAAAGAAAAAGAGTACAGAATTGAGTAATTTTTATGTTGATTACACATTAGAAGATACAAATGGAAATACTTATATTCTTGCAGAAGAATTTTACGTAACAAGCTATTATGTTGGAACAGCTATGAATGGTGGTTACTGGGAAACTGTCTATCATTATGATGATATTTTAATCTTGAAATTTGATGCGAATGGCAAATTAAGTTGGGGAAGAAGTATCTTCAAAAGATCTGGCGTGCCATCATACAATGCATTTTTAAAGAACGATGAATTACATGTGATTTTGAATTCTGGTAAGAATTTATTAGAGAAAAAAGATGGACGCACCAAAGTTTCTCAAGGTTGGTTTGAATCTTCTTCTTTGTATGACATTGTATATTCGAGTACTGGCGATGTTTCGTATGACAAAATTCAAGACAATCGTGGAAAAGTTTATTATATGCCTTATTTCGGGACGTTTACAGATGGTAAATTTATCACGACAACCACAAGAAGGAAGAAAAAACAATTTATGAAATTGGAATAATAAAAAATAAAATCAGATGAAAATTACATTCTTAGGTCACGCATCATTACAGATTGAAATTGAAGGAACAAACATTATTGTAGATCCTTTTATTTCGGGAAATGAATTAGCTTCTCATATTGATATTTCAACCTTAAAGGCAGATTATATTTTGATAACACATGCACACCAAGATCATATTTTAGATGTGGAAACGATTGCAAAAAACACAAACGCAACAATTGTAGCAAACTACGAAGTAGCGAATCATTTTGGCGCAAAAGCGTTGAATGTATTTGCAATGAATCACGGAGGAACCTACAAAACAGATTTATTTTCAGCGAAATATGTAAATGCAATTCACACATCTTCGTTTCCAGATGGCTCGTATGGCGGACAACCTGGCGGATTTGTAATCTCAACAAAAAACGGGAAATCAATCTATATTGCAGGCGATACTGCATTGACATTTGACATGAAACTTATTCCGCTTCAAATACAACTCGATTTGGCTATTTTACCAATTGGTGACACGTTTACAATGGGAATTGAAGATGCAATTTTAGCAAGCGATTTTGTAGAATGCGACAAAGTTTTAGGATATCATTACGATTCATTTCCTCCAATAAAGATAAATCACGCGGAAGCGAAACAAAAATTCTCAGATAAAAATAAAGAGTTGATTTTATTGGAAATTGGGAATTCAATGGAGATTTAACAAACGAGCATCTCGACTGCGCTCGATGTGACATATGTGTTAATGAAATTTTAAATGCACATTTCGACTCCGCTCAATGTACGTTTTAAGTAAGAGTATTTTTCATACATATTGTCACATCGAGCGTAATCGAGGCATACAAATAAACGAATAAACAAACGAACAAAAGAACAATCCAGAAAAAATTGAAAGCCACCTATCACAAACATATCTTAGATTTTAAAAGACCTAGCGGAACGTCGCGCGGAATTTTAAAGCAGAAAGAAACTTGGTTTATTGTGTTGCATCATGATGGAAAACAAGGAATAGGCGAGTGCGGAATTTTGCGAAGTTTGAGTATTGATGATGTTCCTGAATATGAAGAAAAATTACGTTGGACATGTGAAAATATTCAATTAGGAAAAGAAGTTTTATTAATGGAATTAATACAATTTCCTTCACTACAATTTGGTGTAGAACAAGCATTTTTATCGTTAGTATCTGAAACTCCGTATTTGTTATTTCCATCAGAATTTACACGTGGAAACAAAGAAATTGAGATTAATGGTTTGGTTTGGATGGGCGATGTGGATTTTATGAAATCGCAAATTGAAGATAAATTAAAAGCAGGTTTTTCATGTATTAAAATGAAGATTGGTGCTATTGATTTTGAAACCGAATTGAAACTTTTACAAAGTATTCGCAACGAATATTCCGTAAATGATATCGAATTACGCGTAGATGCAAATGGAGCTTTTACACCAGAAAACGCTTTAGAAAAGCTAAAAATATTGTCTGAATTGCAATTGCATTCCATTGAACAACCAATCAAACAAGGACAAGTTGATGAAATGGCAAAACTCTGTAAAGAAACGCCGCTGCCAATTGCATTGGATGAAGAATTGATTGGTATTTTCGACATCAAACAAAAGAAAAAAATACTAGAAACCATTCAGCCACAATTCATTATCTTGAAACCTAGTTTGGTTGGCGGATTTGCAGGAAGCTCCGAATGGATTTCACTCGCCGAAAAAAACAACATTGATTGGTGGATTACGAGCGCGTTGGAAAGTAATATTGGACTCAACGCGATTGCGCAATGGACATATACATTGCACAATAAATTACCGCAAGGTTTGGGCACAGGAAGTTTATATACTAATAATTTTGATTCACCATTAACGATACAAAACGGCGCTTTACACTACGAAATTTCAACATCGTGGAAAGTTCCTTATATAAAAAATTAAAAACAAAAATTTATGTTTATAAGACAAGCTTACAAAGGAGATAACACACCGTGGAAAGTACTATTGACATCATTCATGTTACTCTCTATCTTTATTTACAACATCATTTTTATGTTCACTACTGACATTGATTTCAAAGAAGAAATGGACGCAATGTATGAACAAGTTCCGAGTAATAATTTTTGGCTTGTCATCAATTTGGGATTATTTGTATTTCTATTATTGATGCTTTTTGGCTTGGTTGTGTATTTGCACAAACGAAGTTTAGTTTCGCTTACAACGGCAAGAAGTAAGATTGATTTAAAACGTGTTGCCTTTTCTTTTGGATTGGTTTTTTTATTAGGAATATTAACTTTTGGGATTGAATATTACATGAATCCTGAAGCAGTTGTGCTTGATTTTAAACCTGTAAGTTTTATCATTTTAGTTGTATTTAGTTTGATTCTATTTCCGTTTCAAATTGGTTTGGAAGAATATCTTTTCAGAGGTTATTTTATGCAACAAATAGGAATCGCAGTCAAAAACAGATGGTTTCCTTTAATCAGTACGTCGGTGATGTTTGGCTTGTTGCATTCGGCAAATCCAGAAGTTGCAGAAATGGGCGGAGTTACTATGATTTTCTACATCGGAACAGGTTTATTGTTAGGAATTATGACCTTAATGGATGATGGTTTGGAATTGGCTTTAGGTTTTCACTTTGCAAATAACTTCTTGGCTGCAACTTTAGTTACGGCAGAATATTCCGCGTTGCGAACCGATTCTTTGTTTAAATATGTTCCGCAAGAAAGTACAGTTTCTTTTTGGGGAATTCTCATTCCGATTTTAATATTGTATCCGATCATTTTGTTTGTTCTCGCAAAAAAATACAAATGGAATAATTGGAAAGAAAAACTTTTTGGGCGTGTGCCTGATGATGAAATATATGCAAATGCAAAAGAATAATAAACACGCGTATATTCTATTTTTTCAACTCGTAAGCATTCTAAAATTGAAGTTTAGATAGAAAATTTTTTAGCGTATGGAAAAATGTTTAGAGAACAATTCTATATATTCATACGTTGTAACCAATTTCGGAAAACTGAACCAAAAACACTAAAATGAAAAAAGTTGTTCTAACAATTCTTATAATATTGAATATTGTGGTTTTGCTTGGTCAAATATGGCCTGAAGGAGTTCCTCCTTTTGCAAGAACGATAAATATTATATTCCTGATATCTAGTTTAATTTTTTTTCTTCTTAAAAAGTTTCGTAATTAAATAAATCGCTAAAATCAACGTGATTACTACGGTGAGGTAAAATTGAGGTGGAAGATTATCTAACATATTTTTAGAAATTTTAAGTTTACTATTTTATTCCTCCGGATTCATCAAAATTGCCGCTTTATTAAAGTCAGAAGCCGCATTAATTACGGTACGAAAACCTTCATATTCTGAAATATCATATTCATATTCTTTATAAAACTCTTCAATAACAATTGTTAATTTGTTACGAACAAGCGTGTAATTAGATTCAAATTTACATTTCTGATCTCCATCAGCATCTAACAATTCTTTCTTAATAATTAACGATTCCAAGCCTTCTACAGTATAACCATCAGGAATTGTAATTACAATTTCATAGTTATATTTATTCGGATATTGCATTTGAATTGGATTCACACGTTTGGTTTCTTGATACAATTCGCTTTGCGTTCCAATTACCTTTCCAACTTGAAAAATATAGCTGTCGCCAGCTTCTTCCAATAAAGATTCAGATGTGATTACGGTTTGTACCAAAAACGGCTTGTTGTATTCCAGTTGCAGCATGTCTTTGTTTTCAGTTACATACGTTTTTACAACTTTATCTTCAATTCCAGAACCTGTCAAATAATCTTCAATTTCTTTAATTGTTTGATCTTGCGCAAGATTTAAAAATGCCCGATTGCTCATTGCCCAATGTCCATAATATTCTTGTTCTTGGTCAATTTTCACATATTCCATATCATCTTCAAACGTAATCTTCATGTTTCGGACA
Source organism: Kordia antarctica (assembly GCF_009901525.1). Taxonomy (NCBI): domain Bacteria; kingdom Pseudomonadati; phylum Bacteroidota; class Flavobacteriia; order Flavobacteriales; family Flavobacteriaceae; genus Kordia; species Kordia antarctica. The sequence continues at coordinate 1,425,381 of NZ_CP019288.1, read as the reverse complement.
ATTCTACTGTAATCTGGATTTTTTTGAGAGATTTTATAGAAACTATATTTCAGTTCATCGTTGACGAAAATTCCTTTATTTCCTAAGATATTCGGCGGAATTTCACTCAAACGATAATCAATTCTATTTGGTGAAATGTAGTTGAACGTTTCTGGAATGTAAATTAAAAATTCACGCAATGCGCTCGGATTAAAAAATTCTGAATCGAATTTATGTTCATATACATTTGACGTAATTACAGGCATGTATTCAACATCTGCTGCTTTTAATAAATGCGCGTAAATCTTAATAATACCTAAATCACTTGCCGATTTATTTTTGATAATATAATCAATATCAGATAGTTGCTCGTTGTTGTTTTTAACAATTGTATAATTTTTCTTTACATAATCATCAATCAAATATGCTTTAGTATAATCGTCCGTTTTTTGATCTTTTAAGATGCTTTCTATAATTTTCGCAATCTCAGGATTTATCGTTTCTGGGAACAATCCGTCCGTAATATTTGTCACCACATTATTCCACAACATACTGTCCGTAACATTTGTTCCTGGACCAAAACATTGAAACGCAATATAGGTTTTATTGGCATCTGGCGTTGCATATTCTTCTTCCATCATCGGAACAATATTTTCTAACACTAATTGCTTTCCAGCTCTTTTGTTATATGTCTTTTCAGCAAATTCTGCATTTGCATTGTACGCTTTAATTCTTCCAGGTAAATCCCCAATAATAAAATCGTACTCTAACTTCTTAATTGGATAACTCTTCTGCAACGTTTCTCTTCCAAAAGCAGAATATTCTTTTTCTAGCGTATACAAAACTTCAATTTCTGAATCTTTTTCGGCACCTTCAATCGCAAAGATTTTAAAATCGCCATATTCTTCTACATTTTTAACTTCTTTAATATTGTCCTTATTTAGCAACGTAACTTTTCCGTTTGGCGTTATTGTACGTGCTTTTATATCCACAATATCAATCACATTATACATAGAAATATACACCGTATTATGGGTTTTAATTCCTTTTTCATCATGTACACGCGTAATTGTATGATTAGTTTCAAATTTCTTAACATCGTTGCCAAACTTCGGCTCAAAATACTCTACCATATATTTTTCAACAATGGCAATAGAAGATTCGTTGGCTTCTGTATCAGATAATTTGTGCAGTTTCGGATTCTTTTCCCAATCGTACTCTTTGTAATATTGTGAAAATACTTGAGTAGAACACAAGCACAAAAGGATAACAATAAATGATCTCATAAAATTTAGTTTACTTTTCAATAATAATACTTTTTTTGTAGGCTTTTATTAATTTTTTCACAAAACTATTCCACGCTTCAAAATCTTCTGTATCAATTCGAAGTGTGTTTACGTAAATACTTTTATGTTGAATAATCTTGCCTGCTGTTTCTTCGTAAGAAATACTGAATCCATACGCTTTCCCGTCATATTTAATCGGTTTCGGAAAAGAAGTCACTTTGTAACCTTCCGGAATCACAAACGTAGTTGTATATTCTTTTTGAAATTGATGATCGATCTTTTTAGCATATTTACGCTTTGTAATATCTATTTTTTGCTTAGATAAAACGCGATCAATGTTAAGGTTTAAAATGGTTTTAGAACCAATCGTTTTCACATAATTTCCCATCAATAAATCAAAAGAAACGGTCAATGTTTTATGTTTTGATTCAATTGGAGAAACTTGTATGTTTTGATATTTTGTTTTGTTATTTCCTAAAGCCAAGGTTGTATTTAGGAATTCTTCTTCTGTATTATCTTTCTTTTTGTACAAATAGTCTGTGACGAAATCAACGCGTTCATAACCTGTTAAAACCCGTTTTTCAGATGCTTTAATGCTTCCATCTTCAAATGTAATAGTTGTATTAATATTCGTTTTGCTCTTTTCAGAAGCTTGCACAGGTACTTTTTTCAGAATAAATGTATCTGGAGAAAGTCCGATTAAAGCTTCTTTTGTTTGTGTAAATGAACTCGGCATTCCAAAATTGACATAACTATCAGTTCCATCAATGAAAATAGTGTCTTTATCAATGATTGTAGCGGTAATCATGTGATTGTCAACCATTGGCGTTGGTACTTCATCGTACAAATACGGACGATCGCGTGTTCCAATCCAAGTTCGAAATGAAGGAATTCCAACACGATTCAACATTACATATAACAAATTTGCCATGTCTTTACAATCGCCATATCGGTTGTTGCAAACGCTTGCCGCGCCACGAGGAATAAATCCGCCCAAACCATCTTCAAAAGCAACATACGTTATATTCTCTTGAACCCAATTGTAGATTGCTTCTGCTTTTTCGATGTCTGAATCGTACTTTTGGGCGATATCTTCTGCAATTTTATATACATTCTCTAAATCTTTTTCGTCTACTTGTTTTGCCAAAGAAGCATACCAACTATACAAATCTTTTACGTTGCTCAATACAGGAATTATTTTTCCTTTTTCTTCGTAATTTTTAATGTGTAAAATGATATGTGGTAAGTGATACAAAGCTGCTTCTGCGTCATCTTCGCCGCTATATTTGGCAACATTTTCGGAAGTCCACGTATAAATAGTACTATTTTTTGTTTCTTCTTTGTTAAAATTTACGATGATATTTTCTGTGTGAAACTCTTTGTACCCAATTTGAACGTTTTTAGGAAACTCAATACGCAACACTGCTTTTTTTGTTGGCGCGTACGTTCCGAAGCGGAATAAGCCTAAAAAATGTGGTTCTGTACCAACTTCTTTATACTTTAAATCAGTAATAGCGCCTTTTGTAACAGCTGGAAACGTGAAGTTTTTCGTTTGCTGATCGCTATAAAAAATACCATCATCAAATTCGTGTTTGGTTTCTATATAATCAACTTTCACAGTTTTTCCAGTAGAAGGTAAATACGTTGTGGCTTCAATATCTTCAAGCGATGTAAAACTGTCAAAACGAAGTGTTTCGTTGGCAAAATAGAGTTTATTTGCAGTGATATATTCCGCTTTTTCGTGCACGCTTTTTACAATCTTAAAATCGCCTTTATTTAAGTCAATTTTAATAGATTCGGTACGTTCTAAAAAGTGAAAATCTTCGGAAGTATCATTCTGCGCAAAGCAAATATGTATCACAAAAAATAGGAGCAATACAGGGAATTTCAAATAGGTTGTTGTCATAAATTATAATTTAAAATCAATGTGGGGAAACTTACTATAAAATAAGCGCGAACCACTAAAATACTAAAAACTATGTAAGAAATCAGTGATTTCTCTAAGCTTATTTCTAAACTTACAGAACAACAATTACAAAAATGATTCCAACTTTTAAAAATTGTCATTTAATTTTAAAAATATGACATAATCGTGAAACAAAAATTATTTTAAAATACGATTGAAATTACTTTTTTAGCTCTTCTTCTAAAATTTCTAACAATCTTTCATCAGTTACATCTGTATAGCTAATTAAGTCAGTTCTGAAAAAATTGATAATTTCTTGTTTACTTATTTTGCCCTTTTTTATAGCTGCTTTTAATTTGTTTGGTATAGAAAAAGCAATGTATATATTAGCCGGATCTACGCGCTCATATTCATCTTGATAAAAGATAAATAATTCATTTTTTTGAGGTTTATCTTGCGCCTTGATAATTTTTAGACTTTTTCCATCTTCTCCAGTGAATAAAGTATATTTTATATTATTATTCGTTTGCACACACGCAACGGTCTTTAAATAATCTTTGTATGTAGTGCAAATGCGCTTTTGCGGATTACTTTCGCTGTATTCAATAACGGTTTCTTCCACTTCTTCTTCTTCAGCATCGACAGATTCAATAACTTTTATACCTTCTGCGTTTCGGGATTGTACTTCCTCATATTCATTTAGTATAGAATTACTAAGATTGCTTTCAACTATATTTTCAAACTTAACATTTGCACAAGGTTTTCTAGTAAAGTTGTATAAAGATTTAAATCGATTACTAAGCGAAAAATCTTTCTCAAATTTAGTAACTTCTTGCACATAACCATCATCACAAACGGCATTGGTAAAATCAGCAGTCAGTACAAATTTGTTAATCTCTGAATCATATAATTTCCAAATATCAGTTCTTATTCCTTTTTTATAGAAAGAAGCAACCAATAACTGATCATTCTTAAAAGCTTTCCAGTGTTCAACACCGTCAATCAGTTTTAGTTCTATTTTATAAACTTTGTCGTTGCTAATTACTCTAGTAAACATATATGTTTGTGGAATTCCTTCTTCAAAAAAGGCTTCAACAATTTTCGTTCCTCTTTCATCGTATTCCAAATATGTTCCGTGAAGTTTTCGGTTTTTTATAGTATATACTTTTTCAGGTTCTTCTATACCATAATGATAGGTCATACACTTTCCTTCTGGAAAACCATTTTCAGCATTTCCTTTATATAGAAGTCTTCCGCTTGTATAAAATTCATAAGAACCATGTTCTAGTCCATTTTTATAATTTATTCTCTCTCTTAAAGTGCCATCATATTTATACCTAGAATGAGTGCCATCTAGTTTTCCATTGATAAAAAATGCTTCATTTCCAACATCTCCAGAAGGAAAATGTTCCGTAAGCTTTCCTTCTTCAAGATCGTTCACGTAATATGCTCTAACTTTTGCGTTTCCATTTTCATAATTTAATAAAAAAGCGCCATTTTTCTTATTGTCTTTAAATTCAACTTGTTGTGCAATTACTCCATTTTCGTGATACCAAGTGACAGTTCCTTCATGATGTAAAGGATCATTTGGTATTGTAGAAAATGCTTCAAACTGAAGTTGTCCTGAAATGTAATAATCTTTGATTAAAAAAAGAGCTTTTTGTTTTTCGGTAGTTCTATAATATTGCGCGTTTGTAGCATCTGTTTCATTCCAATCTTTATCGAAATAGACTTTTTTTTGAGCAGTTACGTTTAAAAAGAATACTAAAAAGAATATATTTACTAAAAGTTGTTTCATAATTTTGAGATGAAAAATAATAAAGGTTCAAATGGTTTTACCTTGAAAAATTTGTGAATACTTAATTCAGATGTAAAACTATTATAATCTTTTTAAATATTAAAAATAAACCGCTGTTTTAATGAATCTAACTTTTGAAAATATTCATCCAAAATTCAAATTAGATGATAATTACTTTGATCGCGAAGCTTTAAAAGAAGTCGCGTACAGTTACATTAAAGAAGGAACATCGTATGAACAAACGATAGGTAATTTTTTAATGGATTGGTTAGACGATGAAATATATGTTACTGTTTTTACGTCAGGTTCTACGGGAAAACCCAAACCAATTCGGTTGGATAAACAAGCAATGGTGCATTCTGCATTGGCGACAGGCGATTTTTTTGGAATCAAACCAGGCGATGCTGCTTTGCAATGTTTGCCAAGTAACTTTATTGCAGGAAAAATGATGTTGGTTCGCGCGATGATTTTAGGATTGTCGTTGGATTTAGTTGCGCCAACTTCAAATCCTTTGAAAAATAATGATGCAACCTATGATTTCTGTGCGATGATTCCATTGCAAGTAGAAAATTCACTGGAACAATTACACCAAATTAAAACGTTGATTGTTGGCGGCGCGCCAGCTTCATCGGCTTTGATTAAACGTTTGCAGAAAGTTTCAACCAAAATATATGCTACGTATGGAATGACAGAAACCATCACGCATGTTGCAGCGAAACCTTTGAACAATCTCCCGAAAGGAAAAAAATCATATTATAAAACGTTGCCAAATATTCACATTAGTTCAGATGAAAGAAATTGTTTGGTGATTGATGCGCCACGAATTCATAACGAAAAAATCAGCACGAATGATGTCGTGGAAATCATTTCTGAAACCGAATTTGATTGGTTAGGTCGTTTTGACAACGTAATTAATAGCGGTGGCGTAAAATTGCATCCTGAGCAACTAGAGGAGAAGTTGAGTCCATTTATCAACACACGATTTTTTGTTTCCGCAATTGACGATTCAAAATTAGGCAAAAAGTTAATTTTACTTGTAGAAGATAAACAGCAAATATTGGACGTTTCCGAACTCCTGAAAATCATTAAACAATCTAATAAGTTTTCAAAATTCGAAATTCCAAAAGAAATTTACGCAGTAGAAAATTTTATAGAAACTAGTACAGGAAAAGTGCAACGTAGTGAAACTGTTGCTTCATTGAGTTTATGAGTTTTTGAGTTTAGTGTTTGGCTTTTAGTTTTTCACTTTTCATTTCGACAAGCTCAATGCGGCGCACTTTTAACTTTTAGTTTTTCACTTTTCACTTAAACATTTCCTATGATAAAATCTTTCGTATCTTGAACATCTTTAAAAAATGGTATAATTTGTGTAATTCTACTATTATATCTTAAAATTAAATACATGAAAACAACAATACTCTCTATATTAGTATTTACATTAATCAGTTGCGATGCCACAACAAAAGAATTTATCGGAACTTCGTGGAAAGTCACGGAATTGACGGAAAGTGGCAAGACAGTTGGAGTTACCAACGCTGTAATTCTCACTATAAAAAGTGATACAGAATTCACGCTGAAGCTTGATGTAAATAATTGTTTCGGAACGTATACAATTACAGGAAACAACAAAATAAAACTGAGCAATCTTGGTTGTACGGAAATGTGCTGCGATTCAGATTTTTCAATGGCAGTTTCAAACGCATTGTATAAAGTATCTAAAGTGAATTTTACAGAAGATCGCGCAACTTTATCGGGAACTAATGTAACAATTCAATTTGAAAAATACGATCCATTATTAAATGCGAAACAACCAATAACAACGGAAACAGGAAAGTTTACGAAGAATGAAAAAATACCAACAGAAGAAACAACAGATATTGGATTGATTGTCCAAAAGGATGAAGATGAAAATATAGCAGATGGCGTTCCAACTGGAGATTTTATCACTTTATACAAATCGCCATGTAAAGGAAATTGTGAAGAATATACAATGGTTATGTATTCGGATGGAAGTGTTCATTATACAGGGAAATTCAATGCGAAAATTCAAGGAAAGCGTTCTGTAAAGTTATCGTTACGTAAGTCAGAATCGATATTTACAGAATTTGCACAATCAAATTTCAAAAGTTTTGCAGACAAGTACGACGACGAACGTATTATGGATATCCAAAATACGTATTTGACATATAAAGGTAAAAAAATAGAAATTCGGTATAAAAATAATGCGCCAAAAGAGCTGAAAGCTTTGCTAGAAAAAGTAGAGCAGAAAGCGAAAGAAGTATTAGAGTTATTGAAGAAAAAGTAAGAATAAGACATAAAAAAAGAGGGAACATTTTAGTAAAAGTTCCCTCTTTTTTATTTTTTGTTGAATTTAGATTCGAACGCCAACTGGCAATAAATCTTTATACTCTTTGTGCTTCCTTAAAAAACTAGCAATCTTTGGGCTAGTTGGCACAACTCTTAAGTTTCGTTCTTGAATACTGTCTAAAACAGTTCGGATAAAAGCATCTTTAAAAGTATCATCGTCAAGCGTATCGGGGACGATTAGTTTTGTCAAAAATATTTTACGTTCTTGAAGCGAATACTCTATTTTTGCCATTCCATCAGCTGTTTTGTATTCAAATTGACGTAAAAACTCGTTATCATTGATAACAATTTCATTATCCATAGCAGTTTAATTTAAATTAATCTTTAAATGGTTTTTTTGAAAAAAAAATATTGGGTTAACTTTGCAAAGATACTAAATTTAGAGTAGATTCCCGAGTTTTTAGTGTGACATATGTATGAAAAATAATAAAATACCTGTGTATTTCGTGCCGGGAATGGCTGCGAATCCATCTATATTTAAGAATATAAAATTATCTGAGGACGAATTTGAAGTGCATTTTCTGGAATGGTTTGTTCCTGAAAAGGGAGAAACGATAGCCAATTATGCATTGCGAATGACGCAAAAAATCACACATGATAATATTGTATTAATAGGTGTTTCTTTTGGTGGAATTTTAGTGCAAGAAATGGCACGTCATATAAAGGTGAAAAAGCTTTTTGTGATATCGAGTGTGAAAACCATGCACGAATTGCCACGCAGAATGAAAATTGCTAAAACTACTAAAATTTATAAAATCATACCGACTAGTTTAGCCAAGCAAATTGATGTATTTCGTAAATATGCACCTACCAAATTTATTGCTAAGCGATTGGATTTATATAAAGAATTTCTTTCTGTGAGTGATAAATACTATTTGGATTGGTCTATTGCTCAAATTGTCAATTGGAATCAAACAGAAATATTACCAAATACGATTCACATTCATGGAGAAAAAGATGGTGTATTTCCAATGCAATACATTTCAGATTGTATTCCAATTAAAGGCGGAACCCACATTATGATTATCAATAAGTATAAATGGTTCAACGAAAACTTACCAAGATTGATTAGAGAATGAGTTGTATTAAAAAAAATCATAATATTTGACCAAAGACCAAAGACCAAAGACCAAAGACCAAAGGTCGCTTACTTCGACTTCGCTCAGCACAAATCGTTTTTAGAGTCAAGAACCAAGACTTGATTCTAACTATTTGATAAACAGATGTGCTATTCATAAAAAAGCAAAGTGTTGTTAAAGTGAAACGCTTAATTTTCAATTTTAAACATACGTTGACGCATTTTAAATAATTTTAATAGGGCATTAATGAAAAAAAATAAAAGAAAAGCGCAAGAAATTCTATCGATAGTGTCTTGATTATAAATCAGTTTGTTACTTTTGTAATAACTTCCCAACCATTTTTTACAATTTCACCAAAAATAGCTACCTTAAAGTAGATTAAGAAAAATATAAAAAAATTATACTATGCGTAAACTTAAGAATGGATTTGCTTTTTTAGGATTAATTTTCCTCGGAATACTATTAATGAATGCTGTACAACAAGACAAAGCAATTACAGCAGAAACGAAAACAAAGGCGGCAAGCAAGTCAGCAAAAGCTGAAACTAATGACGGAAACGACTATAATGTATATGCGTTAGAAGTTCCTGAAACACTCAATTTTGCAGGCGAGCAAGTTCCGTTGCATTTACCAGATATTAAAGAACGTATGGACCGTGAATTGTTGGTAAATACATATTGGCAATCAAATGGTTTGTTATTATTCAAACGTGCAAACAAGTACTTTCCTATCATTGAACCTATTTTAAAAGAATACGGAATTCCAGACGATTTTAAATACTTAGCAGTAATTGAAAGTGGTTTGCAAAATGTAACTTCTCCAGCAGGTGCAAGAGGTTTTTGGCAGATTATGAAGGCAACAGGAAGAGAAAACGGAATGGAAATCAACGACAATGTTGACGAACGTTTTCACTTAGAAAAAGCAACACGTGTTGCATGTAAATATCTACTACAATCTAAAGAGCGTTTTGGAAACTGGACATCTGCCGCAGCAGCTTACAACGCTGGAAACGCAGGAATTGGAAGACGTTTGGACGATCAGCAAGTAGATTCGTACTACGATTTATTATTAGGTGAAGAAACAGGACGTTATATCTTTAGAGTTGTAGCGTTAAAGGAAATTTTTACGAATGCTAAAAAATACGGTTTCAACTTTAATAAGAAACATTTATACACGTATATTCCAACCTACAAAGTAGAAGTTGATACAGTTATTACAGACATTGCTTCTTTTGCAAAGAAATTTGACATTAACTATAAAATCTTAAAAATTCACAATCCTTGGTTGCGGGAAAATAAGTTAAATAACAATTCAAGAACTTTATACGAAATCGAAATTCCTAAAAAAGGATATTATACCAAATAAACAACTGTTATTTTAAAGACTATTTGGTATTACACGAAATAAAATAGAGAAAGGCTGCTTTTAAAGCGGTCTTTTTTATGTTTAAAAATCATTCAAAGTGGTTTCACATAGAATTAAATAGTTACAATTAAAGATTTTTAACTTAAATGAATTGTTCAAATAAACAAATCCACACTTCGACTCCGCTCAGTGTAAACACAAACAAACAAACCCACAAACCCACAAACCCACAAAAATACAAATCCACCAACACATAGTCGCCATTTATAAAAACCGATTGCTCTTTCTTTACTAATCATAAAATCATCTTTACATTGAGGTTTATACAAATCAAAACCTTATATCATGAAAAAAAAGCATCTAAAAGGATTAGCTCTTAACAAGAAATCTGTATCAGACTTAAGTCCTCAAAATGTAGTTGGAGGAAAATTTACTGGTGGCTGTACTGATGGTTGTACGCCGTATCAAACAGTTTGGAATTGTACTAGAGGTGGCGATTGTTCAGCAGATTGTAACAATGGAAACTCTAACATTTGTCCTGTAAAGTAAGAAAGTAAAAGAGATGAATACTAATGTTCATTGCCTCTTTATCAAATTTTAGGAGGTTGTCTAGCAAAGTCAAAGTTTCATCAAACCGAATCAAGTTCAGAATGACGCCTTCTAAAGCTTTTCAGGCAACCTTATATTTTTTTAAATATCCTTCACACTTCAGTTTATAGCACAAATATTCTGTACTGAAATAACAAGTTCTATTTAATAGTCGTGATTTATAAATTGTAATCAGACTAATTTTTCTTGAAGTACAAGTTTACTTAAATTCAAGATTATTATTAACAATTAAAATATATCACGATGAAAAAAAAGAGTCTTAAAAGTTTAGCATTAAACAAAAAATCAATTTCTTCTTTAGATGAAGGAAATGCAAAAGGAGGAAGAGAAGCGAACACAAGTACATTAAACTCAATGATTCGTTGTTTTACAATGGGTGAATGTATTTCTGTACACTATTGTCCTACGACGATCATACAAGATGCTCCAATAAACTAAAAGCAGTTTATTTAAAAAAAGCAAGGTCGGAAGAATTTTCTTCCGACCTTTTTTTAAACAATTTTTTATATACAAATGCTATAAATTATTTTCTTCGCATTTGTTGGCGATTGCCGTAATGCTGTTTAGGAGCACTTGCAGCACGTTTCATCTGTTGTTCCATTGTCTTCATCTGCTCACTAAGCATTCCGCGCTTATCGAGCGTCTTAGCTTCTTTCATCAGCATCTTAGCTTCATTCTTTCTATTCTTCTGTGCCGCAATACCTGCTAACGTCATTTTTACCATTGCCATATCATGATCCATACTCAATCCTAACTTTTCTGCTTTTCGCAGATGTTTCTCTGCTTGCGTTAAATTATTCTGAGAAGCCATAATACCATGTAGGTAATAATAATACCCTTGTTGTTTTGTGGTTAATGCGGTTTCCGGATTCTTAATCTTAGACAATAGGCGTTTTGTACCTTCGAAATCTTGCTTACGTAATTTTAAAAATGATAATAAAATAAATTCATTCTTAAAGTATAACAAGATAAAAACGGCAGCTATTAATATTAAGAAAATTCCATTTCCAATATAGCCATCATAAATTTGATAAATTGCGAACGCAAAAATTGCTGCCGCTATAATTAATTTGATATTTTTGTTGAACATAAAACAGTATATATTTATAGAGTTTGCAAAGGTATAAAAAACAATCGTAAATATTTTTTAAATTCTATTTGTGAAAGTAAAAACTCTTTGTATATTTGCGCCGCACTTTCGGAAAGAATCAACTCGTGCATTTACACTAATTTTCAAGAGAAATTAAAGATATTATATAATGAAAAGAACATTTCAACCATCAAAGAGAAAAAGAAGAAACAAGCACGGTTTCAGAGAAAGAATGGCTTCTGTAAACGGTAGAAAAGTGCTAGCCCGTAGAAGAGCTAAAGGAAGAAAGAAAGTTTCTGTGTCATCTGAATTGAGACATAAGAAATAATGATATAATTCATATAAATTAAGGTGTTGTTCTTTTTAGAAGCAACGCCTTTTTTTGTACCCAATCGTTTTTTTATTTTTAAGCAACACAACACACACTACAATGCCAAAAAGAGAAGACTTAAAATCAATCTTAATTATCGGTTCAGGTCCGATTGTAATTGGGCAAGCTTGCGAGTTTGATTACGCAGGAACACAAGCACTTCGGTCATTACGAGAAGATGGAATTGAAACCATTCTTATCAATTCAAACCCAGCAACTATCATGACAGATCCTACTATGGCAGATCATGTATACTTGAAACCTTTAAACACAAAATCCATTATTCAAATCCTAAAAGAGCATCCGCAAATTGATGCTGTTTTACCAACAATGGGCGGACAAACTGCATTAAATCTTTGTATTGAAGCAGATGAAAAAGGAATCTGGAAAGACTTCGATGTAAAACTAATCGGAGTTGATATTGATGCAATTAATATTACAGAAGACAGAGAGAAATTTAGAGAATTAATGCTCAAAATTGGTGTTGGAATGGCGCCACAAGCAACCGCAACTTCTTTCTTAAAAGGAAAAGAAATTGCACAAGAATATGGTTTTCCGTTAGTAATTAGAGCATCTTACACACTTGGTGGCGCAGGAGCTTCCATTGTATACGATCCAAAAGATTTTGACGAATTACTTCGACGCGGACTCGAAATTTCGCCAATTCACGAAGTCATGATCGACAAAGCCATGATGGGTTGGAAAGAATTTGAATTGGAATTGCTTCGCGATAAAAACGATAATGTAGTTATTATCTGTTCTATTGAGAACATGGATCCGATGGGAATTCACACAGGAGATTCTATTACAGTTGCACCAGCAATGACCTTATCAGATCGTACATATCAAAAAATGCGAGATATGGCAATCAAAATGATGCGTAGTATTGGTGACTTTGAAGGTGGTTGTAATGTGCAATTTGCCGTAAGTCCTGATGAAAATGAAGATATCATTGCTATTGAAATCAATCCGCGTGTATCACGTTCTTCCGCATTAGCGAGTAAAGCAACAGGATATCCGATTGCAAAAATTGCTACAAAACTGGCTATTGGGTATACGTTGGACGAATTGGACAATCAAATCACAAAATCAACATCTGCTTTATTTGAGCCAACATTAGACTATGTAATTGTGAAAATTCCACGTTGGAACTTTGACAAATTTGAAGGTTCTAATCGCGAATTAGGATTGCAAATGAAATCTGTTGGTGAAGTAATGGGAATTGGACGTTCGTTCCAAGAAGCATTACACAAAGCAACACAATCGCTTGAAATAAAGCGTAATGGACTTGGTGCTGATGGAAAAGGATATACAAATTATGATCAAATTCTTAGCAAACTAAAACATGCATCTTGGGATCGTGTATTTGTAATTTATGATGCCATTCAGATGGGAATTCCATTAAGCAGAATTCATGAAATCACAAAAATTGATATGTGGTTCTTAAGACAATATGAAGAATTATATAAATTAGAAAAAGAAATAGTTTCACACAATAAAATCGATACTATTTCGAAAGATTTATTGTTAGAAGCAAAACAAAAAGGATTCGCAGACCGACAAATAGCACATATGTTAGGTTGTTTGGAAAGTGAAGTCTATAAAAAGCGAGAAGAATTAGGTGTAAAACGTGTGTACAAATTAGTAGATACATGTGCTGCGGAATTCAAAGCGAAAACACCGTATTACTATTCTACGTTTGAAGCAGAAATTGAAACTGCTGACGGAAAACGCTACGTTCACAATGAAAGTATCGTTACAGACAAAAAGAAAGTTGTGATCTTAGGTTCTGGACCAAATAGAATTGGACAAGGAATTGAATTTGATTATTGTTGTGTGCATGGAGTTTTAGCTGCCGCTGAATGTGGATACGAAACCATCATGATTAACTGTAATCCCGAAACGGTTTCTACAGACTTTGATACAGCCGATAAATTATACTTTGAACCTGTTTTCTGGGAACACATTTACGATATCATCCGACATGAAAAACCAGAAGGTGTCATTGTACAACTTGGCGGACAAACCGCGTTGAAATTGGCAGAAAAGTTAGATCGTCACGGAATAAAAATATTAGGAACAACTTTTCAATCACTTGATTTAGCAGAAGACAGAGGTTTATTCTCTAACATGCTTAAGGAAAATAACATTCCATATCCACAATTTGATATTGCTACAACTGCAGATGAAGCTTCAGCAATTGCTGATGTTTTAGATTTTCCAATCTTGGTAAGACCTTCCTATGTACTTGGCGGACAAGGCATGAAGATTGTGATTAACAAGCAAGAATTGGAAGAAACTGTGGTTTCTTTATTAAGCAGAATGCCAGGAAACCAATTGTTACTAGATCATTATTTAGATGGAGCGATTGAAGCAGAAGCAGATGCAATTTGCGATGGAGAAAATGTGTATATCATCGGAATCATGGAGCATATTGAACCTTGCGGAATTCACTCAGGAGATTCTAACGCAACGTTGCCGCCGTTTAACTTAGGTGAATTTGTGATGCAACAAATAAAAGATCACACAAAAAAGATCGCTTTAGCATTAAATACGGTTGGATTGATCAACATTCAATTCGCCATAAAAGACGATATTGTATATATTATTGAAGCAAATCCGAGAGCTTCTCGTACCGTTCCTTTCATCTCAAAAGCATACAAAGAACCGTATGTAAACTATGCAACAAAAGTAATGTTGGGCGTGAATAAAGTGACGGATTTCAATTTCAATCCGCAATTAGAAGGATACGCAATCAAGCAACCTGTGTTCTCTTTCAATAAATTCCCGAATGTAGACAAGCGTTTAGGACCAGAAATGAAAAGTACAGGCGAAAGTATCTTATTCATTGACAGTTTAAAAGATGATGATTTTTACGACTTATATTCAAGAAGAAAAATGTATTTGAGTAAGTAATGTTATAATTCAAAAGACGTCAATTCGAGTGTTTTTTTTCATATTGGACGCAGTCTAAATAGAAAAAAATGTATCGAGAATAGTTTTTTGAATTTCTCAAAAGGTAAAATAATATAAAATGTTTCCATAAAATCGAGTTGATTTTTTGGAAGCATTTTTTTTATGAAACGTCATTACGAGAAACAATAGAGCCGAAGTACTTGTGCTGAGCTTTGTCGAAGTAATCTGTTTGTGGAAATAACGAGTGGTAGATTGCTTTTCTCACGCTCGTAATAATGTTTCTTTTTGGTTTTACGGAAAACCACATTGCGTATGTGTAATCTTTGTTTTACTTTTATGGGGAATAATAGGAAGTTATTGTGGAATAAGTTTCTGTTACTACTTAAAATTAGTATGATATGTGGAATTACGTATATATATATGATATGCACAAGCTAAAAAAGAACAAATGGAAAATTATATAACAGAAATAGAAATTGTGTCCTCAAGGAATATTTCAAATTTAAATATCCCTTTATCATCTGAGAAAAGACAACATTTAATTCTTACAGGAAAGAATGGTAGCGGAAAAACAAGTCTTTTACTTGAACTTAATAAATATCTTCTAAAAATTGATTCTGGTGAAACTACATCTTATACAAATAATTTAAATCACCTTGAGAAATTAAAAAAACAATTAAATAACACTACTTTAACTGAAAAGCGACAGCTTAAACTTAGGAATGAAATTGAAATGTATGAAATTTGGATTATAGGATTTGGTGGAACTAAAATAAAATTCTCAAATACTGATGAAAATATTTCAACAAGATGTAAAAGCGGTAAGTTTTTACTCGCTTTTTTTGATTCAAAAAGGCACACAAATCTAAACGTGCCTCATGGAATAAAAAAAGTTCAACTAAAAAAGAAGTATAGCCTTAAAGAAAAAGCAAATCCAAGTTTTATCCAATACATTGTAAACCTAAAAGCGGATAGGTCATTCGCTAGAGACGACAATGAAATGGACACAGTTTCAAAAATTGATGATTGGTTCAATAAATTTGAAAATAGGTTAAAAACCTTATTTGATGATAATGAATTAAAACTAAAATTTGATAGAAAAGCATATAATTTCAATATCGAAAGTGGAAAAGGAGAACCATTTAATTTTAACACTTTGTCAGATGGTTATTCTGCGATAATCAGTATTGTGTCAGAATTGCTTTTGAGAATGGAAGCTCATAATCGAAAATCCTATGATTTAGAAGGAGTTGTGATTATTGATGAAATTGAAACACATTTACACGTAGAATTACAAAAACTTGTATTACCATTTTTAATAGATTTCTTCCCAAAACTTCAGTTTATAGTAACAACTCATTCGCCATTTATTCTATCATCAATTTCAAATGCTACAATATGTGACCTTGAATCTAAATTAGTAACGAAAGACCTTACTAATTACTCTTATGACGCTCTTATCGAGAGTTACTTTAGAACAGATAAATATTCAGAAGAAGTTAAGACAAAAGTTTTTGAATTTGAGGCTTTAACGGAAAAATCAGAATTAAATGAACCTGAAAAGGAAAGTTTAAAAGAGTTAAGAAATTATTTTGCTCATTCACCCAAATATTTATCAGATGAACTCATAGTAAAACTTCAAGAAATTAAGCTAAAAGAGATAACAAAAAAGAAAAAGAAGTAAGCTATGGTATATTTTGAAAAATCACAACCTGCACCAGTTTGTCTCGAAACAGAAAAAGCTAAAGCAAGTGGAGATTATAAGTGCGGTGTCGTTTTAGAAACTATTAAAACGGACTTTAAAAATAAATGTTACATCTGTGAGTTCAAAGAACCTACCACAATTAATGTTGAGCATTTTAGACCACATAAAGGAGATATGGATTTAAAATTCAACTGGAATAACTTGTTTTGGTCTTGTGGTCATTGTAATAATATTAAGTCTGATAGATACATAAATTTAATAGATTGCACAAATATAGCAGAAGACATAGAAAATAGAGTAAAAGTTTACATCAAACCATTTCCTAAGGAAAAAGTTATTGTCGAAGCTTTAGACACTAATCCATCTACAACAACCACAGTAAATTTATTAAATGATGTATACAATGGGACTACAAAACTAAAAACTATTGAATCTTCGAATTTGAGAAATAATATTTTAACGGAAATTAAAGATTTTCAGAAATACTTGTTCCAATACTTTGAGGATGGTTTCGCTGAAGATGATAAGGCTCTTTTTCTTGCAAATATTAGAAGACATTTAAGTAAATCGTCAAATTTCACTTCATTTAAAAGATCTATAATTCGTGGAAATGAAGTGATGAAAGATGAATTTGAACAATATTTCGATTAAAAAGCCGGTGCCTAACACCGTATAAAATTAATTGCTGGTTTTTGCCTATTTACGAAAGTTCAAACGGACTTTCTAAATTCGTATTTCATTTACTGAATTCACTGTTCAAAACACGCAATTACTCATATACAACAACATCACAAACACAAACATAAAACCTTTTTCAAAACCAAATCATTCAACATTAAAAATAAACCACTATTTTTGAAATATAATAATTCAAGTCAAAAAATATGCTAGGAACAATTTTAGAAACTATCAAAAGATTAGAAAATAGAGAACAACTTTCAAAAGAAGATAAAGAACTATTAGAATTCTTACACTCACAAGCTTGGGCAGAAATAAATATGGGAATCGTAAATCTTATTTCGTATGGAGATAGATTGGGTTGGGAAAAAATTGAAGATAAATTTTCTGGGATGCTTAACCTAATTGATAAAGCGAAGAATAAATAGAACGGATTAAATAAAATTGACTATTTCGTAAAATTTAAAAGCTAAGTATCCATTTGATAAAAAAAAAGTATCTTGTTAAAATATTTGTGTTATGAAAGCAATAGAAATCAAAAAGAAATTAATTAACGAGATTAACTTATCTAAAAATAAAAATCTACTGGAGGAATTTTATCGTTTCTTAAATCTTGAAAATGAAATTGAAGAAATCTACAAGCTCAATGCGGAACAAAAATCTGCGATTGCTGAGGCACGAGAACAAATTAAAAATGGTGACTATTTGACAAATGAACAAGCAAACCAAGAGATTGACGAATGGTTAAACAAATAATTTGGTCAAGGAGAGCACAAAATGACAGAAAAGAAATTTTTATATATTGGAATAAGAGAAACAAATCCAACACTTATAGCAAAAAACTAAACAGACTCTTCAAAGAAGCTGTAAGACTAATATCAGAATATTCAGAAATTGGAAAATCAACAGATTACACAAACGCGCGAATTAAAATCGTTAGTGATTACCTAATAATTTATGAAGTTGACTTAAAAGATCGTTTATTGATTCTTACAATTTGGGACAGCAGACAAAATCCAAAAAGATTAGAAAGAATATTGCGAAAATAGTCTACCACTACTAATGTATATGTTTATAGTTAGTTATTAACCCTTTAATTCAAGTCAAAAATATGCTAGGAATAATTTTTGATACTTCCGAACAAGCTTTGTATTAATTATCTGCTGAGAAAAATGAAGCTATTGAAGCTGGACGAAAAGATATTGAAAACGGAAATTTTGTTGATAGCGAAACAGTAATTTCTGAAATGAAAGAATGGCTACAAAAGAAATGATTTAGTCATCACTTGAAAATCTTACTCAAAACATCTTCAATCTAAAACACTTCCAAATAATAACAAACCACTTCCACACAAATTGCCTATCTGCAATCTTTCCCGTATTTTTATAGAAAAAGAATAATCTGGTGCAAATCTTCATAATTATAAGCTAGATGAACTGAAAAAGAAAATGAGCGAACACATGAAAGAGACAAATTTTAATTTTGGAAAAGGGTTTACATTCAGTAAACACAGTCCGAAAGACATATCACATTTTGATCGAGTGTTTAATATCTTTAAAGATTTGATTACGCATACATCTGGTGATATTGAAGAAGCATTTGAGTGGTTAGCAATGCTTGACAAAGAATATGAAATCTTCAACGCAGAATATTCAATCCAAGATTTTGAAGAAGACCTCAAGAAACGTGGATACATCAAAGAAGAAATCAATCCTGAAAAAGGCAAAGCTGGTCAAGGAAAAGGCAAAAATATTCTAACAGCAAAACTAGAAGCTGCTTTGCGTGAATATGCGTTAGATCAGATATTTGGTAAACTAAAAAAGAGCGGGATTGGAAATCATAAAACCACAAAAATTGGCGTAGGAGATGAGCGCGATGGAGACAATCGTTCGTTTCAATACGGAGATGATTTAGCAATGGTAAATATGACCGAGAGCTTAAAAAATGCACAAATCAATAATGGAATCTCAGATTTACGCCTAACAGAAAATGATCTCATCGTTGAGGAAGCCAAGCACAAAGCACAAATGAGTACGGTTTTAATGATTGATATCAGTCATTCCATGATTCTGTATGGAGAAGATCGCATCACGCCAGCGAAAAAAGTTGCAATGGCGTTAGTTGAATTAATCAATCGCAAATATCCAAAAGATTCCATCGATATCATTGTATTTGGAAATGAAGCTTGGCCAATTAAAATCAAAGACTTGCCGTATTTAAAAGTGGGTCCGTATCATACAAATACCGTTGCCGGATTGGAATTAGCAATGGACATTCTTCGTAGAAAGCGAAACACCAACAAACAAATTTTTATGATTACGGACGGAAAACCAAGTTGTATTCAATTGCCTTCAGGAGAATTTTACAAAAATAGCAATGGTTTGGACGAAATGATCGTTAAAAAATGTTTGAACAAAGCAGCGCAAGCGAGAAAATTAAAAATTCCGATCACTACATTTATGATTGCCCAAGATCCGTATTTACGACATTTTGTAGAACTTTTCACAGAACAAAACAACGGAAAAGCATTTCTAACTGGACTTTCGGGACTCGGACAAATGATTTTTGAAGATTACGAAAAAAATAGAAAAAATAGAATATAAGCGAAGCTGTTGTCTGAAAAGTATAATTTACGTCAAACTGAACTTGATTCAGTTTCACACAAACCTTGAAAATTAGCATGATGAGATTCTGAAATAAATTCAGAATGACGCTTTTCAAGTTTTTTCACACTGCTATATAACTATTGAAAAAGAATAAAAAAAATACATGAAAAAACAAATCACATTCAAAGAATTAAAAGATTCAGGATATACAAACAAAACAATTAACGAAGAAATTCAAGCAAACTTAATTGCTCGAATCAAAGCGAATCAGCCAGTATTTGAAGGACTTTGGGGTTATGAAGATTCGGTGGTGCCGCAATTAAAAAAAGCACTTCTTGCAGGACATCATATCAATTTATTGGGTTTGCGAGGACAAGCAAAAACCAAAATAGCAAGAAGTATGGTGGATTTGCTCGATGAATACATGCCAATTGTAAAAGGATCTGAAATTAATGACAGTCCATTTCAACCAATTTCCAAATACGCAAGAGATTTAATAGCCGAACATGGCGATGAAACACCGATTTCTTGGATTCACAGATCAAATCGTTTCTATGAAAAATTAGCAACACCAGACGTAAATGTTTCAGACTTAATTGGCGATATCGATCCTATAAAAGCGGCTACGTTAAAATTGCCGTATTCGGATGAACGTGTATTGCATTATGGAATGATTCCTCGCGCAAATCGTTCCATATTCGTACTCAATGAACTTCCCGATTTACAAGCACGAATTCAAGTATCTTTATTCAATATTCTGCAAGAAGGTGACATTCAAATCCGTGGATTTCAACTAAGAATGCCACTTGATATTCAATTTGTATTTACTGCAAATCCCGAAGATTATACAAACAGAGGAAGTATTGTTACGCCATTAAAAGATAGAATTGGTTCTCAGATTTTCACGCATTATCCAAAATCAATTGCGCTTGCGCGAAAAATTACGGAGCAAGAAGCGCGAATTTCAAAGGCAGATTCATTGGCAATACAAGTTCCTAATTTGGCAAAAAACCTTTTAGAAGAAGTCGCTTTTGCAGCACGTAACAGCGAATATGTAGATGCAAAAAGTGGCGTAAGTGCGCGTCTAACAATTAGTGCGATGGAAAACCTAATTGCAGCAGCAAAATTACGATTAATTGAAACTGAGGCAGAAAAAACAACGATTCGTTTGGTAGATTTCATGTCTATCATTCCGTCCATTACTGGGAAAATTGAACTCGTATACGAAGGTGAACAAGAAGGAGCAGATGAGGTAGCAAAAATACTGATTGACACTGCGGTAATGGTACAATTTGAAAGTATATTTCCACAAGTTCCAAAACTAGAAAAACATGGTGTAAAAACAACCTACACAGACGTAATAAATTGGTTTGAAGAGAATTATCTTGAATTAAACTATACAGATACAGATGACGAATTCTACACGAATCTAAACACTGTAAAACCTTTAGTGGCTGTTGTTGAAGAATATGCTTCTGAAATGTCCAAAGAAGATCAAGCTTTTTGTATGGAATTGGTTTTATGGGCTTTATCAATTAATAACAAATTGGATAAATCGGAGAATAATACTGCTTTTAAATTTGATTCGGCTGGCTTTAGCAAGCATTTCTAGTGGAATAATTAGTTGTAACTTTCATCTAATATTGATTTAAACTTAAATAGAAAATGTTCCCATGGAATCGTGATGATTTTTTGGGAACATTTTTGGTTTTGGTGGTATTTAAATTAATGTGATGAACTAAGGATTGTAATTCATTAGTAAAATTCAACCTTAAAAACATGATAAACTAAATTAATTATTGTTAATTTGAAAATAACTTACAAATTAGAAATAAAGAAATGATAATCAATTATAGCCTAGAAAATTTCGGTTCTGTAAAAGATAAGCAGACATTGACTTTTGAAGCCGATAAATCTGAACACTTAGAGGACTATTATATTATACACTCAGGCGGCTTTAGGTTACTAAAGTTAGCTCTAATATATGGAGCTAATGCATCTGGTAAGACAACAATTTTAAATGGTTTAGAATTTCTACGTGATATAGTACTTGACCCAGAAGAAAAGAAAACAGATGAATTAAATTTTCGTCCTTTTCTTTTTGATCAAGAAACTCCAAATAAAACATCAAAACTGTCAATTGACTTTATTCATAACAATGTAAGATATGATTATAAAGTTGAGTTTACTGAAGAAGCAATTGTAAGTGAGAAACTGGATAATTATAATCCCAAAAAAGCAAATGTTTTTAAAAGAAAAACAGATTTAATACATCAATTCACAGAAATCGAATTTGGTAGCAAAATAAAAAAGGACAAAACGTTTAAAAAAACGCTTGAGTCAAACACGCTTTGGAACAATACTGTTTTAGGAGGTTTTTTAAAAACTAATATTGATTTTATTGAATTAAACGAAACTATTGATTGGTTTAGGAATTATTTGAAGCCTTTAGTTTACACAAGAACTGAATTAGAAGGTTACGTTACATCTAAAATTAATAATAAAGAAATATCAAAAACTGACGTAATAAACATATTAAAAAAAGCAGATTTTCATATATCAGATATCTTAATTAAAGAAGAGGATAAAGAAATATCTTCTGAAATTTTTGAATTAATTGAAAAACAATTAAAAATTTCAAATGATAAATTCAAAAAACTTAAAGAAGAAGGGAAAATAACTTCTATAAATATTGATTTTGAACACACTGTAAATGGTAATAAATATACTTTACCTATTGACCTAGAATCTCAGGGAACAAAAAGATACTATGGATTTGCAGGTTTATTAGCTCTTCTAATTAAAAATAACCATATATTTCCTATAGATGAATTAGAAGCTTCACTTCATCCAGATTTATATATTCAGTTTGTTTTATCATTTCTTGTAAATACTAAAAATTCTCAAATATTGGCTACAACTCACAATAGAGAAATATTAGATAATAAGGATATATTCAGAAATGATGCAATTTGGTTTTCTAACAAATCTAATGATTGCTCTACTGAATTATATTCTCTCGCAGATTTCGACACTTCTGTAGTTAGAGATACAACAAATGTTTTAAATGCCTATAAAAGTGGGAAACTCAAGGGTAGACCTAATTTAGGTGATTTCTATATAGAACTGTACTAGTCTAATGAGAAAAAGTAAGAAAATATCAATAAAAGGTTCTAAGACATTCGCTTTTGTAGTCGATGGAAAAACAGAAGTTTGGTATTTACAGATGTTAAAAAGGAATGAAAGAGAACTTAACATAAATATTGAACCTAGGCTTCCGAGTAAAAAAAGTATATCTGAACAATACAAAATGGTTGACGAATTAGCAGAAGATTACACTAAAGTCTTTTGGATAGTTGATTATGACGTAATAATTAAGGAAACTCGTGAATCCCAAAACAGAACTGAGACTAGTGAGCAATTGTTTGTAAAGCTTAAAGAGAAAGTAGAAAAAAATAAGAATGTAATTGTTATAGTCAATAATCCTTGTGTTGAATTTTGGTTTCTTTTACACTTTGAAAAAACAGCTAAACTTTTTACAGATTGTAATTCCGCAGAAAAGCAGTTAAAAAAATACTTAAAAGACTACGAAAAAACTCAAAAATATTTTACTAAACAAGACAACGATATCTATTTAAAACTTAAAGGAAATATAAAAATAGCGATGGAATATTCTAAAAGTTTAAAGTTTAATAAGGCAAATACTAACAAAGCGATATGTGAAATGAATTTGTTTTTTGAAATTCTAGAGATTTACAAAGTAATTAATCCTAAATAAAGTCTACTGCCAAAATCTTAAAATTAATTACTACTACAAGTCTACTTAGAAAAGTTCTCATGGACTTCTACTGGTTTTTGCTAGTCAAATGAGTTTCTACAAATTAAATCAGTTTCAACCAAAAAAAATCCCTCCACCAAATCAAACTGATCTGCTGGAAACATTTTTGCTTCTAAATAATAATTAATTAAAGACTATTCAAGAACAATTAAATCTAAGCTCAATGCTCATGCTTCGCCAATAACATCGCAGCTTCATCAATTTTCTGTAAATCGATCTTAGCAATCTCTTTTACAGCACATTCATACGGTTCCAATACAACTTGATCTTTCGGCTTATTCGCATTTAAAATGTGCCCATATGCGGTCATAAACGGCACAATATTCAACAATGTATGATACTCAGAAGTGTGTTGTACAGCGGCTTGTCCGGCAAAACGCGCTAAATTTCGTAAATATGCGGCGTACTTTCCTAATGCTAACGGAAGTACGAGTTCTATATATTTTAATTTCTTTGAAATTGTAGCATCAATTGTGGTGTCAAAAGTACCATTTAAAGTAGTTGAAGGAGAAATTTGCTGATACCGATTCACAGGAACACCAAGAATATTTTTAGTCGCTAAGGCATTCAAAGCCAAAGTGCTAGCCAATGTTCCTGTCAAAGTTTCTGACGGATTTGCATCACTTGGTGGCGTAATATACTTTTCATAAATTGTTGGAATCTTTTCTATATCACTTTTTTCCCACGCATGTGGCACGACATCAATTGCGTTGTGCTGACTTAAATAATAAATTTTCTTTGCCTTGATTTGCTTCTCATAATACGAAGCAAAACCTTCATCGCCAGGCGTTGGTCCAGCCGTTGGAAAAGCGCCAAGAGACGTTTTGCTATTCGGATCCCAATCATTCTTAGTATCAGATAAATACAATGCCAATGTTGGCGATAATGCGCCTCCTAAACTATGACCAGCAACAGCTATTTGCACATCTGATAAAGTAGGATTTGCCGTTAAAAAACTCTTTAATGCGCTGACAACCGTATCTTTTTCTATGTTTTGCATCTTCAATAAAATATCAAGTCCAACGTGCGTTCCGTTTGAAATATTTCCAGAATTTGGAACACCAGTAACCAATTCCCAAGCAATCGTTTTATTCACAGAAAAATCTTCTACCAACCAACCAAAAGGCGAATTTACATTTGTGCCTGCAATGGCAATTACGATTACATTTTCAGTTGCATTATAGTACATTCCCATTGTATTATCGGCATGAACGGAATTTGAAGTTGGATCATTTGCATACACAATTGGTCCCCAAATTGCTTTCCAATCGCCAATAATAGCGGCTGTTTCGGACAACACATCACTCGCTACTTTAGTTACATATTTTTGCATTGCTATCATTCCGCTTTTACAATCAGATTGATCCCAATGAAGATTGGATGCTGAGTTTACGGAAAAGGAAAGACTGTATATTTGTTGTAATAATTGACTTGAAGGATTCATAGCTTTTTTTTCTTAATCTGTTAATACTGATAACAAAGTAACGATGAAAAATAAGTATATGTAAGATTACTTTTACGTGAAAATAGAACCACGTAGTTCTACTGTGTAAATTAAAATATGTTTATACAATGTTAAAATAAGGTAAGTATTACAAATAATTATTACATTTGTTAGAAACACATCAAATCGGGAAACGAGTGAAGCAAAAAATACTTTTTTTTATCTTATTATTCTCTTTAAGTACGGTTGTTATTGCACAAAATAACGATGACGCTCAAATTGATGCTACTTCAGAAACTGTTTTTAACATTTCTCCAAATCCTGGTATTAATGAATTAAACATCAGACTTGCGCAAAAAACAGATGCGGCAGTTGAGATCTATAATTTATTAGGAAGAAAAATCTACACAGGAAAACTCACAGCATTGCACAATGCTATTGATATTACTTCTTGGAAATCAGGAATTTACTTGGTAAAAGTGATTACAGAAAAAAAGTCGATCACGAAACGATTTGTGAAAAAGTAAATTAGTATTGAGTATTTAGATTTTAGTATTGAGTTTTCAGCTAATGCAGTCGAGAAAAATTCATATTTGAAATAAAAAGTAATTTCCCTAATCCCTAATCCCTAATCCCTAATCCCTAACTAACAACCTTCACTTTATACTTCGCTAAAACATTCATATACGTCTCTGGAACAAAATCTTTATGATCAAATTCCTTGGTGCGTGTCTGTTTCATTTCCATACGCTTCAACGCTTTCAAAAAACGTTTAATCTGCGTTAAATTCTCCAAAAGCAATCCGTCAACTTCAATTCCTTTTCCGTCATCATCGCGCGCAACCATTGTGATATAAGAAGAATTACAATGTTTTACAGCGCCAGTCTGAATATTTTCTGCTTCAACGCGAATGCCAACAACCATTGAAGTTCGTCCGACATAATTAATAGAAGCGCGCATCGTAACCAACTCGCCAACTTCAATCGGATTCAAAAAATCTACGGTATCTACAGAAGCTGTCACACAATACGCTCTCGAATGTTTGGAAGCGCATGTAAACGCAATCTGATCTAACAAAGAAAGAATATATCCTCCATGAATTTTCCCGCTAAAATTTGAATGTGACGGCAACATCAATTCGGAAATACTGACTCTGGAAGCTTTGGCAGATTTATATTGAATACTCATACTAGTTCATTTAGCTGCTAAAAATAGGCAAACATTTTCACTTGCGTGAGATGGAACTCGGTAAAAATTGAAATCTTCCGTTACATAAACCATCAAACACAAACGAATACTAAATGATCCGCAACGAATTCTAAAACACCACAAATTCTATCACAATTTCATAGGATATTTGATTCATCAAGAACAAAAACTATAAAATATCCAACATTATGAAAAACATCTGTATTCTCATTATCGCATTTATTTCCAGCTTCGGATTCGCGCAAAAAACCGAAAGTCCTTACTTAGAAGTTTTGACACCAAACGCCGTAATTCCTTTAAAATCGACAAAAGTTGACGTAAAAATTTCAGGAAATATTGCAAACGTTCACATTGCACAAACCTACCAAAACACAGGAAGCATTCCGATAGAAGCCAAATATGTATTTCCATTATCAACACAAGCGGCAGTTCACAAAATGCAAATGACTATTGGCGACAGAACCATCAACGCAAAAATATTTGAAAAGCAAGAAGCACAACGTGTCTACGACAAAGCGTTGAAAGAAGGGAAACGCGCTGCAAAACTAGATCAGCATCGTCCGAATGTGTTTCAAATGAACGTTGGAAACATTATGCAAAACGATATTGTAACGATTGATATTTATTACACCGAAATGTTAGTGCCAACAACAGGCGAATACGAATTTATGTTTCCTGGCGTTGTCGGACCACGATTTACAGGCGAAAATACGTCTGGCGAAACCACATTCAATCAGCCATATACAGGAAAAGGAATTGCAGACACATTCGATTTTGATTTAAACGTTCAAATCAACTCAGGAATTCCAATCGCAGATGTTTCTTCAAATACACACAAAATTAACGTGAACTATCCAAACACGCGAATAGCAGAAATCTCTCTAAAGAAAGAAAACGAAAATTCATCTAATCGCGATTTTATTCTAACATATGGAATGCGAGGAAAAGAAATTCAATCAGGATTATTATTGTATGAAGAAGAAGGAGAACATTTTTTTGCCTATATGATGGAACCGCCAAAAGCTTCTGTAAATGTAAAAGAAACGGCGAAAGAATATCTTTTTATTGTAGATGTTTCAGGTTCTATGAACGGCTATCCGATGGAAGTTTCTAAGAAATTATTCCGCAACTTATT
The DNA here is from genome assembly GCF_009901525.1 of Kordia antarctica. NCBI lineage: Bacteria > Pseudomonadati > Bacteroidota > Flavobacteriia > Flavobacteriales > Flavobacteriaceae > Kordia > Kordia antarctica. The sequence continues at coordinate 1,398,001 of NZ_CP019288.1, read as the reverse complement.
AGTCAATTTACCAGAAACAGATCATTACAACATTCTACTATTTGCAGGCGGTTCGGTTGTTTTATCAGATAAACCATTGTCATGTACCAAAGAAAATATTCAAAAAGGAATCAACTTTTTATCTAACGAACGCGGCGGCGGCGGAACACGATTGTTAAACGCGCTCAAAACGGCGTATCAATTACCAAGAATGGACAAAACAAGTGCACGATCAATGGTTGTAATTACCGACGGATATGTAAGTGTGGAACGAAAAGCATTCGAAATGATTGAACAAAATTTAGGGCAAGCCAACGTATTTACGTTCGGAATTGGATCTAGCGTAAACAGATATTTATTAGAAGGAATGTCGAAAGTGAGCAACAGCGAATCGTTTATTGTAACCGAAATGAACAAAGCAAATGAAGTTGCAGAAAAGTTCAGAAACTACATAAAATCGCCGATATTGACGCAAATTCGAATCAAAGCGGAAGGTTTTGACGCGTATGACGTAACGCCAAGCAGCATTCCAGATGTGTTTGCATCACGACCAATTTTAGTTTTCGGAAAATACAGAGGAGACGCAAAAGGAACGCTAACAATTACTGGACAAAGTGGAAACGGAATTTTTCAAAAAGAATTTATGGTCGCAGATGGAATGTTGAGCAAAGATAACGAAGCATTGAAGTATTTGTGGGCGCGTAAAAAGATAGAGCGTTTGGACGATTATAAAACACGTTTTAGAGACAACACAAAAGACGAAGTAATTGCACTTGGCTTAAAATATAATTTGGTAACACAATACACATCTTTTGTTGCAGTTGATAACGAAGTTGTGAATACTAGCGGAAATCGAAAAGTCGTAAAACAACCGTTGCCAATGCCGAAAAATGTGAATAATAGCGCGGTTGGAGCAGAAGCTTCTGTAAAAGGAAAAACATTTATTAAAAAGCAAAAGAAGACTGAAATCGTGAAAAATGATGATGAAGTTCTTACTGAAAAAGCAACAACTTGGTTCAAGGAAAATTACACAAAAATCATTGAGAAGTATTTGAAAAAGTATGATGGAATCCGTGTGAAAGTTGCTAAAAATGGAACAATTTCAACAGTAGAAATTTTGGTGAATGGTGTTTGGATTACGAATGAAGTGTTATTGGAACGCATCAACTTGATTACTATTGACCACGTATTTTCTATTGGAAAAGAAGTTACGATAACGATTAAAAATTAGTCAGATGAAAAAGATATGTTTAGTAGTGTTGGTTTGTTGTTCAGTTTCCGCTTTCGCGGGAACTGTAACAACGCAAATTGAATTGGAACAGCCAAAATCATTGGTTTTTATTGCTGGTTTTGATGAAGGCGATAATACATATTATACAAATGCAAAGAACTATTTTGACAACGGAAATTATCAAGTGATTGATACAGAATATAGTTTGGCAGAAATTCTACATTGGCTTCGGTTACATTACGATTCTAGTTTGTATAGCGATATTCACGTTGTGAGTCACAGCAATCCGTGGCGCGGTTTGTCGATGAAAACGAGTGAAAATGGTGAACGTATTACGGAGGAAAATCTAGCGGAAGCTTTAACAACAAAAGAAATAGTTCCGTTGGCGATAAATTTTTTACCGAAAGACACAAAAATCATTTTTCATTCTTGCGGATTGGGAACAAATAAAGTTTTATTAAAAGGCTTAAAAACTGCTTTTACACACGATGAAACCATTCAAGTATTTGCTTCGGAATATTTTAATGTTTTTGGCGGAAAATACGCGGAACATTATTTGGCAAAAACGTATTATGGCTATTATCCAACAGCACATTCGCCAGGACCAAAAGCGTTGGCAAGTGAATTTCAACAGAAATATCCAACTGTAAAAACCGATTGGGAAACTGTTTTGAAAACGCGCGCAGAGCAATTGCCAGGCGAGTTATACACGTATCGTTTTAATATTCCTATGGAATGGGAATTTGAGTTTGAAGAAGCTTCCGAGATTCCAAATTTCAATAACAAACAGGAAATTATGGATTGGATTTCCGAAAACGAAGAGTTGGCAAATGTGATAAAAGAGTTCAATATTCCAATCGAAAAATTCAGATGGTTAACAAAAGTTCGTGGAAATACATTATTCATCAAAGGGAAAACGACTGTTTTATGCGTGATGGAACCAGTTATGAAATCGAATAGAAAAGAATATTCGCCAATAAATATTACAGGAATTAGTTATACGAAAGTGTGAGTAACTATTTATATTTTGTCATAATCAGTGTATTCAATAGAATTAATATTTTCCTTTGCAAAATCGTAAATCGATTCTTTTGTATAATCTTTATTTTCTAGAAAATCATTTCTCCATAATTTGATATCATCTCTTAGAGAGTCAAAATTGACTTTAAGAAATACTTCTAAATTATTTCTTTTGATGCTCGAAAAATATAATTTCTTTTTGCTTTCTTCCTTAACAGGTATTCTTATTGTTACTAAATCTAAATCAGAAAAATCTCTAAATAATCTAGCACTTTCTTTAATTATTCTCTTATAAGCAAAATATTCTGTACTGGTATCGCTTTCTTTAAATGTTATAATCCTTTTACTGTAATTGGATTTAGAAGGATCAAAGTAACCCCAATTTTGTTTTGCACGTTTAAAAAACTCATACTTTGATAACTCTAAGTTTTTAATTTTTTGATTTACAAAATAATCAAATGTTAATCTTATTTTTTCTAATTCATCAAACTCAATTATATCAAGCCTTAAATTTTTAACTCTAGCACGATTTTTAGCAGAAGAAGTATATCCTTTTTTAGTAATTATAATTCCAAAATTAGCTTTTGTATCTTCTATCATCCCAAGAAAACCATCAACTATTGTAACATCTATATTTTTAGAAAAACATTTACAGTCTATTATTCCAAGAATTTTGTTTCCACCTATTTCTCCTCTAATAGAAATATCAATTTGTCTATCAATTTTACTATATTTTCCAAATATTCTATCGTCGAATTCAAATTCACAATCTTTAAATATAGAAGCTAATTCTTGATGAATTTGCCTTTCATATTTCCTCCAAGCTTTATCTTCTATTGACATTGATAATTATTTTGATCAAAAATTACTGCGTGAAGTTTACTTCTTCACATCAAATAAACTAAAAGAAATCCCGAAAAAATACCCAAAATCATATACATTTTTAGTGATTTCATTGGAAGCTCTGTTTGTAGTATCGCCAATTTGTAATCCGTCTTTTAAGCGTTCTACAGGTCCATACGCGATTCCGCCACTTACAGAAAGTCTGTTTTTGCTTCCAAAAAATAATGTTGGTCCTAATAAGAAGTTAACTCCTGTAATTTTGTCCGTAATTGGAATGGATAATCCAAAACTTCCGCCAATATTCACGCTTTCTCCAGCAAATGGATAAAAGTTAATCATTGTCGCTAAACTTGGTACGAAGTAATCGTTTTTGTCAGCGCCAATTTGGTTGGTTCCATCGATGTAGAAATCACTCGAATTTTCTCCAAAATTATTGAGTGTTAATGCGACACTCGTATTTATTTTAAAACCGCCAGTTGCATAGAGTTTGATAGATCTATTTTTTACAACTTCGCCAGTTCCTGCGATGTTTACTTCTTGTAGAAAAGTACTTTTTTTGAATAGTAAATCTACCGTAGTTTTATCATTTACAATTTCATAATCCGTGATTTGTTCAAAGCTTGAAGCTTCCAGCATTGCATAGAGTTTTTGAAGTGTTTCTATGTTTGTGAGCGAAGTTTTAATCGTTTTTTCAGTTTCAGTTACAAGCGTATTTGCTTCTATGAGATTGTTTTTTGAATTGGAATAGAGATTTGTTAATTCTTTGCGAAATAGCGTTGTTATTTGACCTACATTGTTTTTAATAATACTATTTTTATTGTTTAAATCATCTCTGACATCATTCAAATACGCATAAAAATCATCTTCTGGAGTATTTTCCGAAGGAACGATATCTGTTAGAATAATTTCTAACTGTATTTTGATTTCACCTTTGGATAGATTGGGGTTTGTAAGATTGGCAATGAAAACATCTTTCGCCGTTATAATTTTTTTATTGAGCGTATTGGTCGCTTTTATTTCGTTGGCAATCGTTTTGTTGATTTCAGATGCTTCACTTCTCGTAATTTTAGTAGGTTTATTTTCAGTAGCTGCAGCAAATGTTGGCGTACTTATATTGAGTCCAATTGTACTCGGATCGGCAGTATTTGAGCGAAGATTTCCAAATAATGAGTTGATATTGTACTTATTTCCTTCTACAAAAACATTTTCGCTTGTAATTATAGGTTTGATGTCTAGCGCAAATGGATTCACGTTTTTTAAATGAATTTTCACCATGCTATTCCGCTTCATTTTTGGTTTTTCTAATACTTCTAGTGTACCATCATCTTTTACTTTTTGGTATATAAACGTATCAGTTTTATAGTCGTATTCAACGTTGTAACGTTCTTGTGCAGTTGAACTTATAACAAATGCAAATAGCAATATAATGAGTGTAAAGGTGTTTTTCATATGGAATTGTTTTATAGTTGGTTGATGATGGTTTTCACAAATGTAATTATATTTTTTTCAAGATCAGTAGTGTCAAATGTTTTAGAATATTCATATGGATTTGATTGATTGTTAGCTGATTTCATATCCAATTGAATAGGTTTCCCATCTTTTAAGAGTGAAAACGTAAGTGTTGAAATGTTATCTTTACTAGAAATTTTTCCCCAAATACGATATCCAGAATCGGCATAATCGGAATCTCTGAACGTAAATTTTTTGTCAGTACTATTTTTATCCTCAACATATCTTTTCAATTGATTATTAATTGCTAACCGAATCGTAGCTGCTTTTCCACGCGATTGCGGATTTTCGGCAGAAATATCTGCGGTATTCATAATTGGCAATGCGCCAGCTAATGTAAAGTTTTTTAAGATGTCATTTTTTACAGAACCAATTGCAAAATCGACATCTTCATTTGTGCTGATCGCAGGTTTTTGAATGTTGAGATCTGTAATTTCATTTTCTACAATGTATTTTGCATATTTTAGCCAAGCATCCACTTTTACATTGTCGCCGTATTTGCTGTAATCTTTGTCTTTTAGTGCTTTTAATAATCCCCAAGCTAAAAACGAATGTTGATAATTTTCTGTTTCGTAGGCTCTGTCATCGCTTCGAGAAGCCGTTAATATAATCGTTCCTGTTTTTGAATTTAGTTCTTGCAATGCTTTTTCTTGCGCGTATGTGAGATTATTTTCATCTGATTTTGCGAACTTATTTGACGAAGGATTTAAAAGTCTGCCAGAAAAACACGCATCCATAATTAATATTTTCTTTTGCGCATTCATGTTGTCACCAGCTAAAAAATGATTTAATTCTGTAGATGAAATTGCTTGTTTGCTTTCTAGATTTTCATCAATGGAAAGTTCAGAGAAATATTCTTTGTTTACATAATTAAAATCTTCCGTTATGAAATAGAAATTACGATTTGTCACTTCGTCATAATCATTTTCTAATGCTTCTCCAGTAATTCCGTGCCCGCTAAAGTAGAGTAGGACAACATCTTCCGCATTTGCTTTTTCTTGAATGTATTTTAATGCATCTGTAATGTTTTTTTTAGACGCTTCTTCGTTTGGTAAATAGATAATTTCAGGCGCATTCGTGTATAAGTTTTTATTAATGAGTTCCACACACATTTTCATGTCGCTTGCATCATCTTCCGCATATTCTAAAGGTCTGTTGTCATAATTTTCAATTCCGACAAAAAGCGCATAGAGTTTTGCATTTGTGATGGGTTCATTTTTATCTTCCTCCGTTGCTTTGGTAATTTCTTGCGTGTTTTGTTGATATTGAAAGTTTAAGATTTCGCCTTTGCTCGTAATTGTATTCGTTGCATTGGAAGCTTTTACATAAATTTTATTGTTTTCATTAAGATAATCATCTTTAAACTCAGAAAGGTCTATTTTAAAAGAAGCAATTCCTTCCGAATTAAATTGTGGCTTAATTTCTTTTTTTTCACTTCCAGCAATGCAGAAAAAAATATTACGTGCGCCACCTTCTCGTTTTTTAATCGTTCCTTTTAGTGTTTTGTTATTTTGAATTTGATATACAATTTCAGGCGGCAATTTTTTAATTTCATCTTGTAGATTCAATTGTTTTGGAAACGATCTGTCGCTAATACCTAAAATTAATGGCAAGAGATCGTTGTATTGGTATTCTTTTTTAAATTGATCCAATTCAAAAAGCTCTTTCTTGTCATACACATAATAGAGTTTATCCGTTTTTTTACTGGATTTGTCATACAAACCGCTTGGTGTAACTACATACCATTCGTCATCTGAATAGTAATAATAGTCTGCTAATTTTTCAGAAGTATTGAGATCATAAATCTCAGATTCAACATTGTTATAGCGAATGATTAGTTTGTCTTTAAATACAGAAAAAGACATTCCTTGGAAATAATCAATGTTTGCAGAAGTGCGATTGCCACCTAAAAATTTAGAAAAAATAAAGGTACCTTTTTCAAAATCATATACTTTTAGGGAACCATTTATAAGATCATCATTCGAATAAAAAAGAAAGTACTTTAAATCATTAGAATAGCCTACTAATACCGAAGGCGACAACGCATATTTTTGTCCAATTTTTCGCGAATATGTTTTTAGTTGAACTGATTTTTCTTTGCCGTTAGTCGTAATTCGATATGTATCTTTTTGTTCATATGAATATTCATCTTTAAATACTTTTTCATACGTATATTCAACCTGAATATTTTCAGTATCAAGAAGATTCTGTTTGTATAAAGATAGTGTTTCAATATTTTTTGCATCTACAAGATCATTTACTGTTGCAGTTACATAATTGTCTAATTTGAAGTTTGTTGCAGTTATATTATTAATGAAAAATGTATCTTTCGGATATTCATAATCATAATACATATAGTAATTTCCATTATTAATATCGACATAATCATAAACGACATTTGTATATTCTTTATAAACATTTTTAGTGTAGCCAATATCAGTATTAAATAGCATATAAAGACCATTATTACTTTCAAGATGGTTCTTAGTTCCATTAAATTTTATTGTTCCATTGTGATAAAATTCAAAAAATGAATCGATTATAAAACTTTCTATTTGCCGTGTATTTTTTGTTTTATCAAGAAAAAAAGCGGCAATTTCTATTTGTTCATTTCCTTCTAAAAGAACTATTTCTTCTATTTGAAGATAGGAGAAAAAGGTGATTAATAATTCGTGTTTTAATTGTCCATCTGCAACGCCAATAAGTATTAATTCATTATTAAAAACAGAAGCATCGTCTTTATAGATCTCTTTTTTGAGAACGACTATAAAATCTTTAAATGAACTTAGAATTTCATAGTCAAAGCTGTTTTCGTTCTTAAATTCAGTATCTAAATTTAATTCTAGCGATTCGTAGGTAATTACAAGATTTTCATAAGATGTTTTTTTAGTAATCGCACTTGCATCAAACACTACTTTTTTATTTCTATTAAATGTGTTTACAACGAATCTTTTTGGTGTATTATTTTTAAGTATGATGTTTTCTGTAGAAAGCATGAATTTTTTAAATGCTTCTGCTACTTGAAATGTTTTAGTTCCATCTCTTTTTTGATTTTTTAAAGAGGTAACAAATTGTTTATTTTGGAATTGAAAATCAAGTAAAAATATATTTTTCTTTGCAATTTCAAAACCTGCAAAACTAACTCCTGTGTATAAATGTGCCAACGGCGAAATCATTTCGTAGCTTGTCAAAACAAAAGAGCCATTATTATAAAAGTTGGTGGACGCCATTTTTTCCTCAAACACAACAGTTCCATCTTTTGTATACGCAACACATCGATCGTTATAATTTATAATGACATACTTTAGATATTTTTCGATGTTTTCTTCGAGATTTGCTTCCGCAGAAAATTCAAACTCACCATCTACATTAGAAATATGTTTAGGATCTATTGTACTAATATCAATGATGAATAGTGCAGAAACGAATTTTAACGGATCAAATTTAATTGCTAAATCTTTCAGAAAATCTTTTGTTTCCTCTTTATCATATGCTAAGCTAAGTATCGGTTGAAGCTTACTATTTGATGCTACAAAATCATCAGAATGTTTAGTGTGTTTGCAATTTTTTTCAAGTTTAACCGTATAATCTGTGTAATAAATACAGCTTTTTATAGTATCGTCATATAATTCATCTGAAGTATCAATTAATGAATCGAGAATGGTATTTTGAACATAATTCATTTTTCTGAATGGAGAAATACTATACAAAGAAAGTCCTTGACGCGTAGGAATGACGATTCTGTTTTCTTTGCGGTTTATGTGAATCGTTTCCTCTCCATCTTCTAAAGCTTTGTATACTTCGTCAAAACTATCAAATTTTAATGCTAGCTTTTTTTCAGTTGTCTGAGAAAAAGTAGTTGTAATACATAGAAAAATGCAACAACGAATGAGGAATGTTTTTAAGGAAGAATGTATAACGAGTTGATATTTAAAGATTATGCTTAAATTTAGAAAAAAATAAGTTAAATGCGTACAATACTTGCTATTTGTTGGTTATTCCTGTCTTTTTTTTCTGTGAATGCACAAACTAAGAAAGCTTTTTTGGTTGGTGTTGGAAATTATGAAGATTCAGGATTAGGTTGGACAAATATTTCTGGAGATAATGATGTGGAGTATTTACGAGCGTTTTTAATGACGCAAGGATTTCATTCAAAAGACATTCATCTACTTAAAAATGAAGATGCTACAAAGCAAAATGTGTTAGATAGTTTGCGAAGTTTTACTACAACTATAAAAGATTCTACCAGTATTGTATTTTTATATTTTGCTTCGCACGGACAACAAATTACAGATAGTAATGGCGATGAAAAACAAGATCAATTAGATGAAGCAATTGTATTGTATGACACGCCAAAGGAAGCCAAATATCAAGCAAATTATAAAGGAGAAAAGCATTTATTAGATGATGAATTACAACTTATTATTTACGATATTAGAAAACGGTTAAACCAAAAAGGGCAACTTTTTATGGGCGTAGATGCCTGTTTTTCAGGAACAACCGATAAAGGTTCGGATAATTTACCAATTAGAGGAACCAATAAAAAATTTATCTTAAAAGATATCGTTTCGAAAAAGGCAAAAGATAGTTTAGAACTGAAGGAGCTTTTTGATACTGACAAAAAATTGGGTCCATTTATATTAATGACAGCTTCCGAAGCCCATCAAGTAAATACGCAATATAGCAAAGATTTAGGTTCGTTGACATATGCTATTGTAAATGGATTTAATGAGATAAAAGGTTCTACAGGAATTAGTTATCAGTATTTTTTCAAAAAAAATGTATTGGAATCATTTGATTTTCTAGAAGGAATTTCTTCTCAAAAACCAACATTAAGCGGCGATATTACCGAAACACTTTTCAATACGTCTGAAATCACATCCAAATATTCATATTTCTTAACGAGCTATTTTCCAAAAGATTTTAGAGTAGATAAAAATAGAGCTTTGTATTTACCTTACGGAAAGATTCATGGAATTACTGAAGATGTAATTTTTAAAATTATACATCGTGCAAATGATCGTATTGTTGGCTACGGAAAAGTAGTCACGGCTAATGAAACAGAAAGTAAATTTATCTGTAACACATCTATTGATAAAGAAATTTTGAACAACTCATTATTGGTGCCAATTCAATTACAATACATTGAAAAGTCATTCAAAATTCAGCTTTTTTCAGAGGAATCTAAAGGTCTTTCCTCGTTGTATTTAACTCCAAAAGGAAATCAACCTGTAATTACCAATAAAGCAGATTTTCAATTATACATTAAAAAGAATACATACACGATAACTAGCGGAAAGGAAATCATTTTGTTAGATCGTCCAATTGAAACACTTTCCAACGGATTAACATATGCTTCTTATTTACAATACTTGATGAATTTAGATAAGAAACAGAAATCAAAAAAATTATTGGATTACTACTTCGTTATGGAAACTGATGAAACTGGCGCTACTACAATTCGAAATAGAAAAGCGGTTTCTTATTTTTATAATATTGCAACTTTAGGACTAACTTTTAAAGTGATTTATCCGAATCAAGAATACCGAAATGACGAACTTTTTATAGGAGGGAAATTGGGTTCTAAAAGTATACCAATGAAATTTAGAGCCGATCAAAAGAAAGTATTTATTATAGAACAAAAAAAGACACACGGAAATTATGTGCCAAATTTAGACTTAAACAAATCTATCTATAATCATGCATACTTATTCATGAATGAAGCTTTGCCAGCTACTATAAAATTTAAGATGTTTCCAGTAAAACCGCTAAAACGGAAAAAAGGTTTTAAGTTATTTATCTTCTAAAAATAACATGTTTTATCGGATCATTTCATCATTCCACTACGAATTCTAGATGATTCATAACGAATACTAAAGCTACCCAAATTGTTCCAGCGTTTCGTTGCATATTTGAACTATAAATCAAGTATAACACTTAAAACAAACACTTATGAAACGTACAGTATTTACAGCAGTAGGATTGGTAGCAATGACATTTATAGCTTGCAACACATCAACAAAAGAAAGCACAACTCAAAAAGTGCAAGAAGTAACAATAACAGAAAATGTAGCACAAGAAACGACTGTTCAGTTTGAAGAAAAAGCAATGGATGATTGCATTGCATATTCAAAAACATTGAACGATATCAAATTAATGGAAGCTGCAGAAGCACAACGTGAAATAGATAGTATTGCTGCCGCAGAATTGTCACTGAAAGAAGCATTGGCAAAAGCAGAATTAGCAGAAAGAAAAAGAGAATCTACACCAGAAGCATTAGCGAAAAGTGCAAAAGAAGCAGAACTTTGGTTTGAAACAAACTATGCAAGCGCACTAAAAACGTACAATGTACAGTATGACGGTTTACGAGTTAAATTGACCACAGAAGGAACAATTTATGAAGCAGCTTTGTTTGTAAATGGCGAATGGAAAGAAGACCAACAATTAGTGAAACACTTAGCAAAAGTAAAAGTAGCTAAAGAATTAGCACCTGGAAAAGCAGTAGCAATTACGGTAAAAAATGCTTAATATGAATCGATTTCCGAATGAACGGCAACGTTATAAAAATACCTTATCAATTATTCTGATAAGGTGTTTTTTTTTGAACTCGCTTTGCTTTTGGTATTTTGGTATGTGAATTATTTATCCATTAGATAAACTCATAAACCTTTCAACTTTTAAACTAAAATTGTGCCATAAGAATATTGTATTCGCTTCGCTTTTAGATTAGTTAGCTTACGAACACTGAGCGGAGTCGAAGTGTGGAAATTTGCTTTTCGAGTAGCAGATTACTTCGTCGCTCACTCCTCGTAATGACGAAAAAAACTAATAAACTCACAACTGAAAACTGCAAACTGAGAAATACCTAAAGCAATCGTTTCGGTTCTTCATCATGATTTAGATGTTCATTTTTAGCACGTTTTATGATAGCTTCTGGAAGTGACTTTTTAGCTTTCGCGCCCATTTTTTTGATCTTTTCAATACTTGTGATGATGTTTCCACGACCTTCAAACAGTTTATTCATCGCTGAAGAATAGTCAGATTTTGTAGCGTCGATCTTTTTTCCAATTCCGATGAGGTCGCTCATAAAACCTTCAAATTTATCGTATAATGAACCAGCTTGTCGCGCAATTTCAATTGCGTTTTGTTGTTGTTTTTCATTATTCCACATCGTGTCAATCGTACGTAAAGTAGCGAGTAACGTTGTTGGAGTTACAATGACAATATTTTTTTCGAATGCTTTGTTGTATAACGAATTATCTTCATTAATTGCAATGGCAAACGCAGGTTCTATTGGTACAAACATTAATACAAAATCGGGACTTTCTATTTCGTATAAGTCTTCGTATTTCTTTGCTGAAAGTTGATCTATATGTCGTTTTATTGAAGTTAAATGTTCTTTTAGATACATTGCTCTTTCTGAATCTTCGCAGTTTACAAAACGTTCGTATGAAGTTAGCGAAACTTTGGAATCAATCACCATTTTTTTATTATTTGGCAAGTTGATAATCACATCAGGTAATGAACGCGAACCATCTTCACGAGCGAAATTTTGTTGCACTACATATTCGCGATCTTTTTCTAAACCACTTTTTTCCAAAACACGCTCTAAGACCAATTCGCCCCAATTTCCTTGCATTTTGCTGTCACCTTTTAAGGCTTTCGTTAGATTGACAGCTTCTTGACTGATTTGAATATTTGCTTTACTAAGTTCAGATAGTTTTTCGCGCAAAGCGGAATGAATACTTATGTTTTCCTTTTGACTGTCTTCCACTTTCTTTTCAAAGTGTTGAATTTTTTCTTGAAGTGGCGTCAAAATATTTTTTATATTCTCTTTGTTTTGCTCGGTAAATTTTGATGATTTTTCTTCCAGAATTTTATTTGCGAGTAGCTCAAAATCTTTGCGCAATTGTTCTTGCTGCACTTTCATTTGTTCGTCGCGTTCGCGTAATTGTTTTTGTAGATTTTCTAATTCAGAATTTCTCCGAGCGAGTTCTACATTGAGGAAATCTTTTTCGCGTCTAATTTCTTCGCGATCATGTTCGGTTTTGGATAAATTTTCTTTGATGCCATTTAGTTGCTGTTGAAACGACTCGTTTTGTTGCGACTTTTCGTTATCGACTGCTACTTTGAAATCATCAAATTGTAATTGTAATCGATAATTACGCTCTTGCAAACCTTCTTGTTGTGCTTTTGTTTTTAGATTACCAATGTACATTCCCAAGAAAATACCAACGGCTAAAAACACCACAATGAGGATAATATAAATAACGATTTCTGACATGAATTGATTTTTGCGTAAAGATAGTATTTTGTATTGATTGTAGATTTACGATTTTTGATTTATGAATTTTTTAGATTTGAAAATTCATGTTTTTTGAGTGTTTTTCTGCAAATTAGCATGAATGTTTCCTGAGATGCTTCAAGCGTACGAATTTTTATTGCCAATAGGTTCAATATTACATAGTGTGTTGAGTCGTTGTTGTACAAATATGATAGCACTCAAAGCAAATTCACGCAAGTGTACATATTGAGTATTGAATTAAATCTCAAACAAAAAATACTCATAAAATCATTTTTGGCACGGTACTTGGATTATAGTAAAATGTAACGCGGTGAGGACATTATGTAGAGTGGCTTACTCAATTTAAAGATAGTCGTGTTACATTTGATTGGTTAGTTAGTTTAAAAAAACACTTCATAAACGTGAAGTGTTTTTTTAGTTCCTATATGTTCTGATTATTTAACAAAAAACTAACATTATTTATAAACACAAATCAAATTTTGGCACGGAAATTGAAATATGTAAAGCGTAGTATGATGATGACATTACACAGAGCTGGTTACTTGAAGTAAAAGAGTCATATTACATTTTGGTTGGTTAGTTAGTATAAAAACACTTCACGCTTGTGAGGTGTTTTTTTCGTTAATAGTATATTCTAAATTTTTAACAAAACACTAACATTATTTATAAACACAAATCCAATTTTGGCACGGAAGTTGAAATGTATAAAAGTGTACTATGATGATGACATTACACAGAGTTGGTTACTTGAAGTAAAAGAGTCGTATTACATTTTGGTTGGTTAGTTAGTATAAAAACACTTCACGCTTGTGAGGTGTTTTTTTCGTTAATAGTATATTCTAAATCTTTAACAAAACACTAACATTATTTAAGAATATAAATTTCATTTTGGCACGGAAATTGAAATGTATAAAAGCGTAGTATGATGATGACATTACACAGAGCTGGTTACTTGAAGTAAAAGAGTCGTATTACATTTTGGTTGGTTAGTTAGTATAAAACACTTCACGCTTGTGAGGTGTTTTTTTCGTTAACATACAATTTTAAATATTTAACAAAAGTGCTATATATTTTAAGAATCCTTGTAAGTATTTGGCACGAAAGTTGACTTATAATATATGTAATATGATGATGACATTACACAGAGCTGGTTACTTGAAGTAAAAGAGTCATATTACATTTTTGGTTGGTTAGTTTTAAAAGCGCCTCATCTTCGGATAAGGCGTTTTTTTGTTACTTATATTTTGATAGATATGTGTATATTTGATACATAAAACTATAATTACTCAATTAATCAATCGATGAAATCACTTAAACTTTTTATATACATTCTGGTTTTATGCTGCCTAGCTGCTTGTTCTTTTGGAACAGAAACGAAAGTACACAATCAATTAGATACTACTTTAATTATTGAAATCAATGAAGAAACGTACACATTAAAACCAAATAAATCGGTTGAAGTATCTTATACATACGGAGAAAATCGTATAAAATCTACGAGTAATAATCAAGTAATTGTAGATACTGTTGTTACCATTACACGCGAAATGACAGAAGATGGCGCGCTAATCAACGCAACAGGAAAACCTTATTATATAATGACAGAAAAATATGGAGGATCAATTTTAGATAATCCTATTTATGATAGAATGATTGCTGCAGATTCTTCTACTCAAAATGATAAATTTTTTGCTGATTATAAAGAAAAAAAACGCGAACGCATGATGGAAAACATGAAAATTGTTGTGATTGATTCAATTCCTATTATTGGTAATATTGAGACGATTCCGGCAAACCAAATTGTAATTTCAAGAGATTGGTATTATGGTCTAAATGCTAATTTTGAAGAAACTATAGAATCAAATGATGCAAGTGATTCTTTTTTTGGAAAATCAGTCAAAAAAATATTTTCAGAAAAAAAACTATTAGAATATTGGTATCAGCAAGAGTAAAATGCGTTAACTTTTTACTTTAAAACTTCCCGAACTCGCATCAAAAGCAATCAAATCATTAGGAAATAAAGCTTCAAAAATTCCTTGTTCGATCAAACTACAAGGCGTTCCCGAAAATACGTTGCCATTATGCATCACAATCATTTCATCGCACAACTGAATTGCTAAATCGATTTCATGCGTAGAAAACAACATAGTTTTTTGGGTATCGTGCGCTAATTTTTTCAAAAGATTCAACACATATGCTTTGTGATACATATCTAAATGCGTTGTTGGTTCATCCAAAATAATCATAGATGTATCTTGTGCTAATGCGCGCGCAATCATTACTTTTTGCAACTGTCCGTCACTCAATGTGTAGCATTTTCGATGTTTAAATTCGTGCAAATTTGTTTTATCTAATGCGCTTTCCACAATTGCATGATCGTTCTCAGAAAGATTTCCAATCCAATTGGTATAAGGCTGGCGACCAAGCGCAATTAACTCTAAAACCGTTAAATTTTTAGACGGAATTTGTTCCGTCAAAACTAAACTAATTTCTTTTGCCAACTCGCCATTTGAGTAGGAGTGAAGCGACTTATTTTGCAACCTAATTTCTCCCGAAAGTGGTTGTTGAATTTTTGCCAACGTTCGCAACAACGTAGACTTTCCAATTCCGTTTGCGCCAACTAAGGCAACCAACTTTCCTTTCGAAATTTCGAAATTAATGTCTTCTGCAATTACTTTCGTAGTGGCTTTATCTTCATAACCAATAGAAAGTGCGGAAGCTTGTAAAACGGGATATGTATTTTTTGTAGAAATAAGTTTGTTATTTGAGACGACTAAAGTACGGATTATTATTTTTGGGTCTTGGGTCGCTTCGCTTTTGGGTTATGAGTTGTGAGTTGTCAGTTATGAGTTATGAGTTGTGAGTTGTGAGTTGTGAGTGAGAAGTCCAATAATCTAACTGTAACATTTTTGTTTAAAAGTTTAAAAGTTGAAAGGTTTATCTAATATATAAATAATTTACTTACCAACATTTCGACTGCGCTCAATGTGACAAATACCAAGAGCGTTTACATTGAGCTTGTCGAAATGAAGCGACCTCAAAAGCGCAGCGCTCCAAAACCCAATAGTGACTTTTAACAATTGTCTGTGTCTATCTTAATATAAACAATCCATTTAAACCCTTGAAAACAGATAAAAAGTTCCCGGAAATGACAGATGAGGAACTTGTAGCGGAAATAATTAGAACAAAAAATGCATTACTTTTTGGTACTTTATACGATCGATTTAACGTAGTAGTTTATAACAAATGTTATGGCTTTGTGAAAAATAGAGATGAAGCCAATGATTTAACACAAGATGTATTCCTTAAACTTTTCATGAAATTACAGAGCTTCAAAGGAACCTCTAAATTTTCCACATGGCTCTACGCTTTTACCTACAATCTGTGTTTAAATTATATAAATAGAGATACTGCAAAGAAAATAGAAAAACAGTCAATTCCTGTTGAAGAATACGATCATTTACTTATAGAACCCAGTGATTACAATTTATTTCAATTAGGCGTAGTAAAATTAAAATTAGCATTAGAGATGATAACTCCAGAAGACAAGGTTCTTTTACTGCTAAAATATCAAGACGATTTAACTATAAAAGATTTAGCATCTGTCCTGAACATTGGAGAAAGTGCTGTCAAAATGCGATTAAAAAGAGCGAAAGCTAGAATAATAGAAATTTATAATGAAAAATTATAATATCATGGATAATCCTTTCAAAAAATTGAATGAACCACCAAAAGAAGTTCCAATAGAATTAAAGAAAAAAGTAATGGATGATGTTGCGTCTTTCAAGTTCTTTATGGACATGGGAAGTTTATTCTCATTCAATTATGCACAAACGGTTGAAGCCTTTTTCAAAAAAAAGAAAGAAAATAACTAATCAAACATAAATTTATACAAAATGGAAACAATTAATGATGTCAAAAGTCTCACATTGAACTCTTTCAATGAAATGGGCAAAACTATTGCAGAAGGCGCTCCAAAAGTACTCTTTGCACTTCTTATCTTACTAATTGGATGGTTAATTACAAAAGTGATCGTTTTTATTTTAAAGCGAACGCTACGTTTTGCCAAAGTAGATAAACTAACAACGCTCATCAATGAAAAAGATGTTTTTGGGAAAACGGATTTAAAATTCAATGTAACAAATGTGATTGTCGGATTTGTAAAATGGATCATGTTCTTGGTGTTTCTTATTGTTGCTGTCGATATCATGGAATGGCAAATAGTTTCCATTGAAATAGGAAAACTATTAAGTTACTTACCAAGATTATTTAGTGCAATTGCATTATTTATGATCGGATTATACATTGCAAACTTCCTAAAAAAAGCAATCAAAGGTGTTTTTGAATCGTTTGATTTAAACGGAACAAAAATTATAAGCAACCTTGTTTTTTACTTAATTGTAATAATCGTTTCCATAACAGCACTAAACCAGGCAGGAATTGATACTGATATCATTACTAAGAACTTAACAATCATATTAGGCGCATTCTTAGGAGCAATTGCTTTAGGGTTTGGCTTAGGCTCAAAAGAAGTTGTAGGCGATTTGTTGAGAGCATTTTACACACGAAAAAACTACGAAGTCGGTCAAAAAATAAAATTTAAAGATGTGCAAGGTTCTATTGAATCTATTGATAACATTACTATGACAATTAAAACTGCAAAGGGTAAAATTGTACTTCCAATCAAGGAAGTTGTAGAAAATCAAATAGAAGTAGAAGACTAAGTATTTTCAAAACATAAAAAACGCATTCAAGATTTTTATAATTTTGGATGCGTTTTTGTTTCTATATGTTTTGTTTGTAGTTATTGTTTAATGTTTGGAAGCTCAATTTTTAACAAATTCTTACAAGTATATTGATTGAGTTAATTTTTGTCATAATTAATACATATTTTGGTGACTTTATAAAAATTAATGTGTCACATCAGTTACGAAACAAATTAAATTAAACGATGAAAAAAGTTATACCATTACTATTCTTATTAGTATTTGTAAATTTTACATTTGCTCAAAAAAAGCCAAAAATTCAAGGAAGCAAAAATGTAATTGAAACCAGTAATACTTTAGCAAGCTTTAAAGCGATTGAATTGAGTGAAGATATTGTAGTTAATATTTTTCAAGGAGAAGCAACTCGTTACACGTTAAAATGTGACGATAATTTGGTCGATTTTATAAAATTTGAAATTGTTGATGAAACGCTAAAAATTTATACAACACACGAAATTAGAAGAGCAAAAGCACTAGAAATCAATCTTACAGTGCTAAATATTTCGTCTATTACATTAAAAGAAAATTCGAAATTGACATGTAAAACTAGACTAAAATTAGATACGTTGTCATTTACAGCTTTTGATGAATCTGAATATAATATAGATGTGTTTGCAGAATCTTCTAATTTTCAATTGTATAAAAGTACCAAAGGGAAAATTCAACTTAAAGGACAAAATACTAAGTTTACATTAATTGAAAATGCTTATATTGAAGGAGATATTGTGCTGGAAAATATTGAAATAATTGCAAAAGATAGAACGGATGTTGAGGTTGAAGGAGATGTAAAGTTTTTAAAACTAACAACTTCAAATTCATCAGATGTCGATTTAAAAAAACTAAAATGTTCCACTATTGAAGCAATCACTTCCGATAGTTCTGAAGCGTATATTTTTTCTAATGGAGAAATGAAACTCAGCAATAGCGATAAAAGTAAAGTGTATATTTACGGAAATCCTTCTATCAGTATTGATAGATTAAAAGATAATGCGCAAATCATCAAAAAATAAATAAATTATTTAATAATAATTGTAAATTTAGTGTCTTTAAAACATTAAATTTAAATTCTTTTATTAAGAAACGAACTAATAATCAAGATTCTCTACTTGAAAAACGGGTAACTCTATGACAGAAATAGTATCATTAGAAAACTTTGAGCAGCAGCTTCAACTGTATTTTAACGAATTGGAAAAAGTACACGATAGCGCCGAATTAATAAAAGTGATATCACATAATTTTCAAAAAAATATACTAGAAAAATATATAGCAATAGCGACTAGTTATAACACAGATACTGTATCAGAAAAAGAAGTATATCTTGCATCTTACAGCTATCCAAATTATATAAAAAATCTTTGCATATTAAATAGAGATGTATTGCTAGAGTTCTTAAAATCAGCTATTTTAGTAGGTGAGAAAGAAATAACAGCCGAAAAAATAGCAACACATTTTGAAGAAAGCAAAACGGTTCTTATAAAAGCTACTACTGACGTTATTGATACGATTGGAACGATAGAAGTTTCTGAAGAAATAATTTCTCAAAACCTAAAACATCATGTGAGTCCTTGGGAAAGCTACAAAGAGCAATTTGATACGTTAAAAGCTCAAAATGAATCTATCTTGGCGGCTTTCAAAACGCTCAAAAATGTTCAACAAAATTTTGATACGCTGAAAGTTTTATACTCAGATATCAAACTTACCAATGACAATCTTTTGAAAAATTATATGGATTGTTGTGATTCATTAAACGAGACAGATTTTGTTGAAAACAGCGAAACACCAACCCATTTTATTGATTCAGCAATTGAAAAAGGAAAACATCTAGGGAACTCAGAAAAAGATCAGGCATTAACAGAAAAAGTAAGTGATGTTGTCTCAAATTTTCAAACCATAAAAATACCTATTGAGTCTGCTCAAGGAGATTTAGTCGTACGAGAAATAAATTTCAATAGAGCAGTAAAAAAATGGCTAGATTATCAAATATCACCTTTAATTGCAGATATATATGCCATAGAAGATAATCTGAAGGTAAAAGCACAACTTCGACTTTCGAGTTTAAAAAATACATTACAACTAAAAAAAGATCATAAAAATCCTGAATTCGAGCTTGCAATTCGGAAGCTGAAATCCGAAGCCGTAAGCACAAAAGATGCTGCTGCCAAAGAAATAGCTTCCATAGAAGAAAGGTTGAATGAAAACTTGCAACTATCTCGCATCTTTCAAGGAGAATCTTTTTTAGATGTAACACTTGGCTCGTCTATTCAGATGAATCAAAAACACTATCTAACAGCGTTTAAATCAAAGGTAAATACGTACGTTTCAAAATTTAGCAATTGGTACAACGATCATACCTACGAAGAATCAAAAACTGCGTTACAACTATCTACTTTGTGTATTTCGGAACGTATGAATAACAAAGATTTAGGACAATACGATTCCTTATTTTTGAATAAATTTTTTCTAGGCGATTTATTTTTAATCGATAGACCAACAATTTCACTCGAATTTAAAGAAACAGTCACACAATGGAATGATTCCTTTGCAAAAGCCGTTTTAATTCACGGAACGCCAAACAGCGGAAAATCAACGTTTATACAACAAATGGCGACTTCCAATTTTGGAAAGCACATTGTTTCGTTAGCTCCGAACAGCATTGCAACTATTGACGGTAGAAAATTTACCACAACGTATGATTTGCAAGAAGCACTCAGTTACATAAAAAATAACAACATAAAAAGTACGCGTCCAATACTTTGCATTGATGATTTGGAACTTTGGCGCGATAAAGAACATAGTATTTTAGACAACATGAGAGCGTTGCTCAAATTCATTGAGAATGAAAGTAATAACGTATTTATCGTTGTTTCTTGTGCTACAAACTTCATGCAGCATTTAGACAAAAGGCTTCCGTTTTCACATTATTTTTCAAACTTAATAGATGTAAGTTCATGTTCAAAAGAGATTGTTTCTCAGGCTATTATCATTCGACATGAAACGTCTCATAAAACATTATTATCTCCAAAAGGAATTGCAATTGATGCAAAAAAATTGAATGCAGCCATTCAACGCATTATAAAATTTACCAACTATAACTTAGGCGCATCATTACAAGCTTGGGCATATTGTACTATTGTAAATCCAAGTGACGAAAACACAATTATATTAGACACAGATATAGGAGAATTTGTTCCTTTTTTCACAAAAGAAGAACACATCATTCTAAAACAAGTACTTACTTTTAAAACGATTTCCGAATTAGGTTTAAAACGTGTAATGAGTTCAAACTTTAACGACAATTACAATCCAGCTTTAAAAAGGCTCACCAATACAAAAGTGCTGCTCAGAAATGGATCTGGCGATTTATTTTTGAATCCTGTAATTAGCAATGATGTGCAAAAAACGTATCATAAAGAAACTTCGTAACTATGACATACTATTTAGCGAACTTTATATTTTTATTTAAGGTAATTCTATTGATTTTATTGGTCTTAGGAATTATGATGATTCTTAGAAAATTGGTGCCAAAGTTTATAAAAAGCACCAAACTTAGACAACAATTTATCCTAATTTCTGGTCGATTTTTATTGATTTATAAAATTGTGGCTGGTTTAGTTGTCATCGCAATATTTGTACAATCCAATTACATCGTGCATGGCGGAATGCTTTTAGTAGTCATTGCTATTTCTTTCTCTTTTATTCAAAGTTTCCTTAGCGGAATTGTCTTTCAATGGACGAATGTTGTCTGTAAAGGAAGTCGTTTAGTCATAGGAGATGTTCAAGGCGCAGTTGTCAGATTCTCTCCTTTCGGAATATTTTTAAACAGTATTGAAGGCGAACAATTTATCAATTATAGAGAAATTGATGAAAAAGGATACACGACAATTTATAAGGAAGATGGTTCCATTATACATTCTATTCAAATAGAAACAGAACTATCTGAAGAAAAAATTAAAGATTTACTTTTCGAAACTCCAATTGTAAATTATGAATTTCCGCCAAAACTAGTCAAAATGGATACAGAAAATCACTGGAAACTTTCGTTTGAATTAGAAGATGGCGTAAAAAAGGCAACCATCATTAGCTATTTGAATCAACATAAAATAAACACAACAATCATTAACTAAACTACTAATGGAAATATTTTCATCATACAATGTTATTATTGCAGTTTCTGCAATCATTATTCTTTCATTTTTGTTCAATGGAATTTCAAAAAGAACCAATATTCCGGCAGTATTAATGCTAATAGTTCTTGGAGTTGTTGTGCAATATTTAATAAAATATACGGCGGGTTCATTGCCAGATTTCTTTTCAATTCTGGAAGTATTAGGAATTGTAGGACTAATTATGATTGTACTAGAAGCCGCATTAGAACTAAAACTCCGGAAAGAAGACTTGTTTCCAATTCTCAAATCGCTATTAATAGCTTTGGTAAGTTTACTACTTTCAGCGTGGGCAGCCGCGTATATACTTCACGAATTTATAGCTGATATGTCATGGCAATCGGCTTGGATCTATGCAACGCCACTTTCCATACTATCAAGCGCAATTATTATTCCGAGTGTAACTGGTTTGCGCAAAGAAAAAAAAGAATTTCATATCTACGAAAGTACATTTTCAGACATACTTGGTATTATGATGTTTTACTTTCTAACGGGACAATTAGATCCTTCAGAAGGTTCTGGAGCTGTCGGATTCATTGGAAACATCATTTTAACAATTGTCATTTCATTAGTAGCGAGTTATGCGATTATCTTAATTTTCCAACGAATAAAAAGTCAAGTAAAACTATTTCTTCTAATCGCTGTATTACTACTATTATACGCAGTTGGTAAAAAAATGCACTTATCATCATTAATCATTATTTTGATTTTCGGATTGGTCATTGCAAACATGAAACTATTCTTTCAAGGGAAACTTAGCAAATATTTACACTTCGAAAAAGCACATCATATCTATCATGAATTGCATACAATTACGGCAGAAACTGCTTTTGTAGTGCGTACATTTTTCTTTGTAATATTTGGTATCACGATTGTCATAAGTTCTATTTTCGATTTACAAGTAGCGATGGTAAGTTTACTAATCATTGCTTCTATCTATATTATTCGTTTCATTCTATTGCGAATTTTTGTTGGAAAAGACATTTTACCACAACTATTCATTGCTCCAAGAGGATTAATCACGGTATTATTATTTTACGGAATACCTGAAGAAGCAAAAGTAGCCGCTTTTGAGCCTGGAATCTTATTATTCATCATTATTGGTACGAGTTTAATTATGACTGGCGGAATGATTTATGAGAAAAAAAGAGGAAATCAAGCCATTAATGTTGCCAACAAAAACAAAGTTGGAGAAGTAAAATGGAGAGCTCCTAAAATAGACTAATACTTGGATAAATGTTCTAGTTGTGACTTGATACCGTTTTTTGTGTCTAAACTAATAGTAGAAATTAAGATCAATACTTTTAAAAAGCTTTATTAGACAAAAAACTATGAAACTCAAAACTATATTTGCACTTGTATTTATTGCCATTGTGGTAATTTTTTCTTTACAAAACTCAGAAGTAACAGACGTAAACTTCCTATTTTGGAAAGTATCCGTTTCCAGAGTATTAATCATTTTAGGGAGTTTTGGTATTGGTG
Organism: Kordia antarctica; assembly: GCF_009901525.1. NCBI lineage: Bacteria > Pseudomonadati > Bacteroidota > Flavobacteriia > Flavobacteriales > Flavobacteriaceae > Kordia > Kordia antarctica. Next base: position 1,374,703 of record NZ_CP019288.1, on the reverse strand, counting down.
TCTTAGTAGGAATTTTGGTTTCTATGAAACGAAAACTATTTCCATCTGAGTAAATAAACAATCCAAAACCAACAAAATGGCTAAAATAGAATCAGTTCAACTAGAAGACATTCCTGAAGAAATCATAATAGGAGACGATATCAATGATATCAATGTAGAAGTAACCATAAAATTTCATGCACTTGATGTTGCATTAAACATGGAATACTTACTACACTTATTCGTATACGATATAAAAGGAAAATTAGACGTTCCTGTAATCATATCAAATTGGGACGATACCAAAGTATTTACCATCAATCAAGATGGACGAAATGATGATTTTTTAGGTACGGAATCGGTTGCTGTAAAAGCACAAGAAGACACAATAACTATAGACGTAGCAATGGCTTTAAAATTGGGTTCGCTTCCAGAAAATCATAGAACATATCTCAAAAGAAAATTAGAAGTCTACGCAGCAATCATTCCTGCTATCGGAATCGCTTCAAAATGGTCCAATCCGTTTGAAACTAGAGTATCTTACTAAAAGTATACACTCAAATATGTTTGTTTTATTGAAAATTCTTTCTCAAAAATAGAAAACTCACTTCTTTTTGCTAACTTGGCTTACAATACTACCAAATGGATTTTAAAGTGATAATTGGTATAAGTTAGAAAATAATAAACCGACATAAAAAACACTATCAATTCCCCTATGTCAATACAGACAGGATAGTTCACAGTACAATTACTATAAAAGCATGCGTACTGAATATACTATATGGAAAAAAAGATTCTGTACATAGATATTGAAACTACGCTACAAGGCAAAATCAAAGATGTTGGTGCGTTGTTTGGCACGCAAAAATTGCACACAAGTTCCGTTGCGGAATTAAAACCTTTTATTATTGCCGCAGAATATATTTGCGGACATAATATTTTAGCGCATGACATTCCGTTGTTGGAAAAAGTGTTAGGAAACGAAATTTTTCAGCACAAAAAAATAGTAGATACATTACTTTGGTCGCCAATCTTATTTAATGAAAATCCGTATCACAAACTTGTAAAAGGCTATAAAATTGTAAATGATAGCGATTATAACAATCCACTTTCCGATTGTATCCTTACGGAAGAATTACTAAATGAAGAACAAAATAAATTCAATGAACTTCCGTATGACTTAAAACAACTGTACGGAATATTACTTTCCAATTCAGCTTCGTACAAAGGATTCTTGCAATCGGTCAACTTTCAAACCGAAACAACACTTTCAAACACTACACTAAAAGCACTTTTTAAAGATACAATATGTGTTAGTTCAGACATCACTCAAATTGCCAGAAACAATCCAAAAGAACTCGCGTATGTACTTGCATTAATTAGTGCCAAAGAAAATGCTATTTTACCGAATTGGGTTCGGAAAACATTTCCTAAAACACAAGCTATTTTAGATGAAATTCGATTTAAATATTGTGGAGATTCAAACTGTACCTATTGTAACGCTAAGTTAAATCCGCGGAAAGCGTTATATGCCTATTTTGGCTATGATAATTTTAGAAGTTTTGATGCTGAGGAAATCGTGAGTCTACAACAACAAACCGTAACTGCCGGACTTGGCGCAGCATCTTTCGTAGCCGTTTTTCCTACTGGTGGCGGAAAATCATTAACGTTTCAATTGCCTGCTTTGATGAAAGGCGCGTTGTCTCGACAATTAACCGTTGTCATTTCTCCGTTGGTTTCCTTAATGAAAGACCAGGTTGATAATTTGGAAAAAAAGTTTGGGATAACAAAAGCAATTGCGATTAACGGATTATTATCGCCTTTGGAGCGTCAAGATGCGATTGAGCGTGTAGAAAATGGAAATGCCCAAATACTATATATTTCTCCTGAATCGTTGCGTTCGCCAACCATTTTACGAATATTGCAACAGCGTTCTATTGCCCGATTTGTGATTGATGAAGCACATTGTTTTTCTTCTTGGGGACAAGATTTTAGAGTCGATTATTTATACATCGCTGAGTTCATAAAAAACTTGCAATTAGCAGAAACTTCTGGAAAAATTCCTGTTTCTTGTTTTACAGCAACGGCAAAACCGCAAGTAATTGAAGATATAAAAGCCTATTTTCAATCAAAATTAAACATTCAACTTACAGAATATGTAACAAGAGCAAATCGTGTCAATCTAAAATATGAAGTCATTGACATAAAAGATCCGAATCATAAAATGAGCAAGTTACTTTCATTGTTGGAAGATTGCGAAAAACCTGCCATTATTTATGCTTCAAGAACTAAAAGAGTGGAAGAAATTCATGAAGCAATTCAAAAGCGAGGATTTGAGGTTACATATTTCCACGGAAAGCTAAACAAAGATGTCAAAAAGCTTCACATGGACGCTTTTATGAATAATGACAAAAATATCATTGTAGCCACTTCTGCCTTCGGAATGGGCGTTGATAAAGAAGATGTAAAATCTGTGATTCATTATAATATTTCAGATTCTTTAGAGAATTACACACAAGAAGCTGGTCGTGCAGGAAGAGACGAAAAAATAGAAGCAAAGTGTTATGTGTTGTTTAATGAAGATGATTTAAACAAGCATTTTAGTCTCTTACAACAAACAAAAATCAATCAAAAAGAAATTCAACAAGTTTGGCAAGCTTTAAAATATATATCAAAATATAGAACGAATAAAAATATTAGTAAATCTGCTTTACAAATTGCGCAAAAAGCAGGTTGGGACACGGAAATTAAAGATTTAGAAGGCAAAGTAAAAACATCGATTGCTGCGTTGGAAGACCAAGGGTTTTTAAAACGAAAACAGAATTCTTCGAGTGTTTATGCGAATAGTTTATTGGTTTCAAATTTAGATAAAGCACTTGTTAGATTGAAAAAAAGTCCTTTAGTATCTGAAAATCAGTTTGAACATTGCGCTAAAGTTTTACAACGAATTATAAAAGATGATGAATGTAGAATTGATTATTTATCGGAGCGAACAGGTTTAAAGCTTCAAGAAATTAACGATGTCATTGAAATTCTTAGAAATTTAAAAATTTTAGGCGACGCACGAGATTTAACGGCTTTCATTAGTTTGGTTCAATCGTCAAATGGTTCAAAAAACATTCTGCAACGCTATTTAGTTATTGAAAAAGCATTGCAACAATTCATCAAAAAAGATATAACTATTTCTTTGCGTGAATTGAATCAGTGTTTGATGGATTCCGATGTTGAAAAAACGTCGATTAGCGATATAAAAAATATTCTTAATTATTGGGAAATTCGAAATTTTATTCAAAAAAGGCGTGTCAATAGAGATACAGAAACGTATAAAATTGAAGTCAAAGATCACGAAGCTATTACAGAAGATATTGAGTGGCGACATGAATTGGCTGTTGATGTTATTAAGATTTTAAAGAAACTCTACAAAAAGCAACTAGATAAGCAGACTAATAAGGAAAAGAGAGATTTACCTGTTGGTTTTTCCATGTTGGAATTGAAAGAGAAAAACGAAACTTCGGATCTTCTTGGAGCAACTAAGAATTATGATATGAAGCAATATGAACGCGCATTGCTGTATCTCAATCAAATAAAATCCATACAGTTAGAAGGCGGTTTTATGGTTTTTTACAACCGATTGAATATTGAAGATATCGATGATTCCATTCCACGATTTACAAAAGATAATTACAGTAAAATGGAAACGCATTATATGCATAAAACGCAGCAAATACACATTGTTGGTGAATATGCTAAACTCAGACTTCAAAATTATAAAGATGCGTTATCGTTTGTTGACAAGTATTTTAAACTGCCTTATGAACGATTTTTGGCAACGTATTTTCCGCGTAGAAAAAACGAAATTAGTAGACCTGTAAGTCCGAAGCGTTTAAAAGAAATTTTGGGCGAATTAGATGTCGATCAAACAAAAATTGTAAATGACGGAAGTTCAAAAAACATTCTTGTTCTAGCTGGTCCAGGAAGTGGAAAAACGAAAGTCTTAGTACATAAAATTGCCAGTTTATTATTGTTAGAAGACATAAAACCTGAACAATTTTTGATGCTGACATTCTCCAAAGCTGCTTCTTTAGAATTTAAAGATAGAGCCATTAAATTAGTCCCAGAATATGCTCGATTTATAAAAATAACCACATTTCACGGGTTTTGTTTTCAATTATTAGGACAATTGGGCGATTTAGAAAAGTCTCAAAACGTCATTAAAGATTGTATCAAAGCAATAAAAGAGGAAGAAATTGATATCACTTCCATAGAAAATAAAAGTGTCTTGTTATTAGATGAATTTCAAGATGTAAGTGCTGACGAATGGGAATTGATACAATTAATAATCAAAAAAGCTGGAAACATTAGAGTGATTGCTGTGGGGGATGACGACCAGAATATTTATGGTTTTAGAGGTTCATCAAACAATCACATGATGAATTTTTTAAATACATACAATGCTACACCGTATACTTTGATTAAAAATTACAGAAGTAGTTCGCACATTGTACAGTTTAATAATGAAATATTAGAAAAAATACCCATTCGGTTAAAAACAAAAACATTACAACCTGTTAAAGAAGCTATTGTTTCTAACATAAAATTGATTCGATATACTTCTAAATACTTGGAACAATCACTTGTAAATAGGTTGATAACTGACAATTATCCAGGAACAAGAGCAGTTTTAGTCAGAACAAACAAACAAGCTTTATTGGTACAAACATTCCTGAAAAGTGCTGGACAGAAAACAAAATTAATTACAGGATTGGATGGTTTCAGACTTGCAGATTTGTATGAAATACGGACGTTTACTGAGTATTTAAAAAAAGACAAAAACGAAGCTGGATTTATTTTGGATACTTTTTGGAATGAAGCGAAAAAGAGTTTTGAAGCAAACCACGCAACGAGTATTCATTTACAAACGTGTATGGCTATTTTTTATCGGTTTGAACAGAGTTATCCAAAAAGTAAATTATTGGTAGATTGGTACGATTATATACGTGAAATTAAAATGCAAGATGCTGTAAATATAGATAACAAGGCAATTGTTATTGCAACGATGCACAAAGCAAAAGGAAAAGAATTTGATCATGTATATGTATTATTGGAAGATTATAAATTTGACTCAGCAGAAGCAAAACGAGTATTATATGTTGGTTGTTCACGCGCAAAACTAAGTCTACAATTACATTGTAATGGCAACTTTTTTGATGAATTTAGAAATAACGCATTAGAAAAAATACACTTTGAAGGAACTACGCAACAACCTTCGTCTTTTGAAATGGTTTTAGGACACAAAGATATTTACTTAAAATCTCAAAAAGGATATGGCGCGCCTTATAGAATTTCAAGATTAACGTCCGGAGAGCAATTAAAAAGAGATATCGTAAAGTTTCCAACAAACGAAGCTTTAGGATTGGCAAAGTTGAATATTGGAAATATATCACTTTTTTCAAAAGGTTTTATGGAAAAGACACACGTTACTTTTGAAAAAGATGGGTATCAAATGGTAAGTGGTTCTGTTGAATATCTTGTCTTTTGGTATGATAAAGAAGAAGAAAAAGAATATAAAATTGTGTTGCCGAGATTGCTGTTTGTTAAAAACGAAGGTTGAAACTACTTTTTTTGATAAGATATTATGTTTCAAAAAATGAAAACTATTGAAAATCAATTACCAACTATTTTGTCTATTACATCTAATTGGATCAAAAATATATCCGTTTATCAGATAGTTAGAATCAAATCTAAATTCTTGATTCTAACAGCGGAGCGACGTAACATCTTTCAATAAAACAGACTCATTTCCACCACTACATTCACCGTACAGATTTTTAAACACAGAAAAAATACTTGAAATTTTAAAAGGGTAAGTTTTCTTTTCGGAAAAATTTGTATTTTTAAACATATAAATAATTCTTAGCGAATCTAGATGGTTGTTTAAGAATACAAAAGTTATGTATATAAACTAGTAGTATACTTTTTAGTCTTTTCACATTAACTTCATTGCATGAAGAACTAAAAAACGACTAGTTCCCCAATTCATTTACTTTTTAAAATCAAACTAATCAATTTTTAAAAAAAAGTAATAGATGGTTAAAATAAAAGAGAAAAAAATAGCTCAAAAAACTAACGATAATTTAGAAACAACAATCTGTGAACTCATTGTGAGGCAACTGCTAAAACATCCAGAACGAATAGCAATTATCGACGGCGAGACAAAAATTGACTATAAACTTCTCATGAAACGAGTGAATGAGGTTTCCGGAGAACTCAAAAATCGTGGTATAAAAACAGGTTCGTTAGTCGGAGTGTGTATGAATCGCTCTTGGGAACTCGTTGCTACGCTAATTGGCGTCATGCAAGCCGGATGCGCATATGTGCCATTAGATCCTGCATATCCACAAGATCGGATTCGATACATGTTGAAAAATTCTCGTGCTGTGGCTGCTATTGTTGATACTGACAAATCAGCCAAGCTATGTAATGAAGTGAATGAATTAATTTGGATCAATGAATTAGGGAATCATTCGGATAGTTCGGTACATCCATCTGCGAACGATTTAGCATATGTAATTTATACCTCAGGTTCAACGGGAAAACCAAAAGGAGTCGCTGTCGAGCACAGTAGTATTGTGTCCATGAGTCAATCTATGCGCGAACTATTCAGTGATGAAGAACTAAAAGGAGTATTTGCTGGCGCATCAGTTTGTTTTGATACTTCGGTGCTAGAAATTATGGGAACGCTATCGCTTGGTGGCACTATAATTCTAGCGAAAAATGCATTAGACTTAACAAAACTTCCTGCATCAGATCAGATCATAACATGCGTCATGGTTGCGTCATCAATGCAAGCATTACTGGCGACAGAAAAATTACCGAAAGGAATAAAATGTTTAGTTTTTGGAGGCGAAGCGCTCAAACGCTCATTGGTTGAACAAGTGTATGCACTAAAGCCAGATTTACGAGTATTAAACGCATATGGTCCTACTGAAGATACTGTTTATTCAACTATTGCCGAAGTTCCTTCTGGTACTGAGGTTGTTACAATTGGAAAGTCGGTGACAAACTCACGCGCATATATTTTAGATGATGCTATGCAACCTGTTTCTGTTGGAACTGCAGGAGAATTATACCTTGCAGGAAATAAACTTGCACGAGGATATTTGTACGATGAAGAAAAGACTAAAGAACGTTTCATTGAGATGGAACCTAGTGATTTGATTCCAGATAATCGGTTGTATAAAACAGGCGATTTATGTCGCTGGACAGAAAATGGAGAAATCGAATTTCTTGGCAGAGTCGATCAACAAGTAAAAATCAGAGGCTATCGAATTGAACTTGAAGAAATTGAGTCTACACTTGAATCAATGGAAGGTGTTGACGCAGCAGCGGCGGCAGCCGTAGATGGAGGAATTGGTCAAAAAATACTGATAGTTTATGTGGTAAGTCGTGATGAATCGGTAACACAGACGAGAATTAAATCTTATCTATCTGAACGATTGCCAAAATATATGGTTCCGCAAGTTGTGAAGCATCTAGAAGCGTTGCCGCTGTTACCCAATGACAAACTCGATCGTAAGAAACTCATGAATCTAGAAGAAGAAATACGTTTAAAACAAGAAACAGTTGTAGTAAATCCAAGTGCTGAAAATAATTTGATACAGCGTTTAGTAGGTTCAAACAACGAACAAAAGGTAACAATACTATCCATTATTCAAGGTCAAGTAGCTACTATTCTTAATCTAGGTAATCCAGCAAAAGTATTACCAAACGATTCATTTGATGAACTTGGTATTGACTCGTTATCGATATTGGAATTGAGTAGTAGACTTAGTAAATCATTAGGTCAAAAATTATCAGCGCAAGCGATTCTTGAAAATGCTACTCCAAATGCACTAATCAATTATATAATTAATAAGACGGGAAGTGGAATCGATACAAATTCAGCAGATAAACTTCCTAGTGTCGCTGCGGATTCACTTGCTAGTTTCCAAACACATATTCAGTCTAGTCATCCGACATTTCAGGCTGCGAAAGCACCTTCATGGAGCGTTACAGATAAGAGCAAGCTGGTTCAAGAAGTCTTACGTATGGTGAACGACAATCGCAGAAATCCGTATAGTAAAGTATTGCGAACTGGAAGTGGCACTAGAGGTATCGTTGGCGATGCTTACAATGATGAAGAACAAGAAGCGGTTATTTGGACGACCAATCTGTACCTTGGTTTGAATCGTGATCAAAAAGTCATTGATGAAGCTTCTATCGCCTTAGCACGTTTTGGTACCGGAATGGGAACTTCTGCGGCAGCGTCAGGTATGACCAATCAACACTTGGAATTCGAAGCAGAGTTTGCCGATTTAGTAGGAAAGCCTAGTGCTTGTTTATTTCCGACAGGATACACAGCCAATGTCGGAGCAATTGCAGGGATTCTGGGGAAAAACGATGTTGTAGTTATCGATCAGCTCTGTCACGCTTCCATTGTTGATGGTGCTCGTCTTTGCGGTGCGACAATTAGGACATTCCAACACAACAATGTATCTGATTTGGAGGCTGTCCTTGAGTCGGAAGTATCTCCATATCATAGTATTCTAGTGGTTTTAGAAGGTGTATATAGTATGGGTGAAGGTGCTGCTCCAGTTGCAGAAATTGTGCGAACGGCAAAAAAATATAACGCACTCGTTTTAGTGGACGAAGCGCATTCTTTTGGCTTTTATGGTAAAGGTGGAGCTGGTATTTGTGCTGCTCAAGGCGTTACTGAAGAAGTGGATTTCATCATGACAACACTCAGCAAAGCTTTAGGTAGTCTTGGCGGAGTTGTTGCGGCTAGCCAAGAACATGTTGACCTTATGAAATCGTCTTCCAGAGCTTACATCTTTCAAGCTACTGTTAGTCCAGCGGATATAGCAGCAGCACTTACGGCATTGCGACGCCTTCGTTCTGATGACGCATTGCGTGAGCGATTGTGGGATACAACGCGTTACATGCGCCAGCGATTCGAAGATGCAGGATATGATTTGGGAACTGGAGACGGACCCATTATCACGCCTCATTTTAGCGACAAGGATAAACTTTACGCAATAGTACAAGGTTTATATCAGCGTGGCATTCAAACATCGGCAGTGACTTATCCAATTGTGGAAAGCGGACGCGGACGCTTACGACTTATTTGTTCGGCAGCTCATACACGTGAAGACGTTGACAAAACGCTAGAAGCGCTCATCGAAGCGGAACGTGAAGTGGATGCGCAACTTGCTGCAACAAATGATGAAGTGAAGGACTCAAATATAACGCGCGCTGATGTTGAGGTTTGGGCAAATGCATTCGCTGCTTATCTAGAAGAATCGATAGCTGAAGTTTCTGTTCCAACTCCAAATCTCGCCATAGCTGTTAGTATTTCAGAGCATTCTGAGCCAATTACAATTTTGGTTAAAGATGGAAACGTCACATTGAGTACTCACAAGGTTTCTGATTTGCCTTCTTGTTCATTGCTTCTTACTGATAAAGATGCAGTTTCCGCTTTGCAATCATCGGATGTACAAGGATTGCTAAATAGCATTTGTAATGGAACCTGTGTGTTAAATGGACAAGTGGAGGCATTTATATGGCTTATTGGACGAATTGTAGATCAGCGACAGCATGTACTTTCTCCTGTTGATTTGGAGTGAAAGCTTATTTTATAATTGACATTTGATAACGCCTGTATTGAGCATTTTAATAGAATCAATGTAAACATGTAAACATGTAAACATGTAAAGGTGAAAACCTGAGAAGAGATAACACTGATGAAAGTGTAGTAACTAAAGCAGTGAGAAATGTAGAAATATTCAAAAAGAAGCTTTTATTCTTAAAGTCTATACTTGTAAATTATTGATTAAGAGATTCATATAATATTAAGTAATTTAAAAAAGATACTTTTTTTGAGAAGAGGTAGTGCTTAAAAAAGATGAAACCCATTGATTTTCAATGGGTTTCGTTGTAGCGAGAACGAGAATTGAACTCGTGACCTCCGGGTTATGAACCCAGCGACTAAAAATGTTGATATTGATTATCAATACTTTAAAGTCTTTAATTCATTATGTTTTGACTAAAACGTATTCGTTTGTGTATTCACTTTCTTGATTATACAATAGCTCGAATATACTAATTTTATTGAATTATCCAAACTTTTATATATTATAGAATTTTGTTTTATTAGAATTAAACTTTCTAAGTAGTTTAGACTCAGTTTAGGAGAACCAAGGAAATTCTTATTAAGATAAAATCCCAACAACGATATTAGGATTTTTTTATTTTCAATAAATTTTATTAATTATTGTTTGAAAGTTGTTTTGTTTTGAAAATTGCCATTACCATCTCCTTCCCAATAATAAAAGCTATCTCCGTAGTTTCCAGTCGTTAATATAACACCAATATCTAAATTCCCGTCATTATTGTAATCACCAAGAATAATTGATTCACTATTAACAACTAATCCCTTAAAAGTAGCTATTTCAATTGGATTTTTAAACCCACCATTTTTATTATTTATAGAAACATATAAGTACCCAATTAACGACCAAGTATTATTAACAGATTTTATATAAACTATATCGGTGAAATTATCATTATTGATGTCTGTGGATTCCACAGCAAGAATTTTATTGAGCGTTTTGCTATTTATATCCTTTATCATTGGTTTTGCATCCTGACCAGACACTTTTAAAGATAAGCTTAATAAAATCACTAATAAATACAAATGCCTTAATGTTTCATTAATTTTCATGCAACGATATTTTTATTTACTAATATAAGAGATTCATAAATTATCTAACATTTCATAAGTAACTTTGTATTTTTTATTTACAATAATTAACTTATATTTTTATGTTTGAAATGTTAACTCTAAAAGTTTCCAAATTATCTATTATAGCCCAATGAGAATTTTTATTATCTATTAAATTTTTTGTTCTTCTAATAGTTTCCAATAAATTTTTCCAATTGAAGTTAATTTAACACTTTTGCTATTAATAGCCGCAAAATAAATATGCTCTTCATCAATAGGTTTTATAAGACCAACTGACCAAAACTTCGTAAGATCTTTAAATACATCTACTTTCCCTGCTAAACAACTATCTGAACTCGGTTCAAAATCAGGAGCTAATTCAAATTCATAGTCGGGATTTCTGAAATAATACAAGAGCTTCCTAAGCAACTTCCAAGAAACCTTAGGCTCAACTAATCTTAAATCAATAGAATCAAATGTATTAGCTATTAGTATAGGTTTTTGCCCTAGTGGTTTAAGTGATGATTCTAAAAAACTATAAACTGAAGTAATAGAAATACGTCCTATTAAGTCTGATGCTGCTCCATTTAGAGCTTCAATAATTAATTGAGTAAAAAAATTTGGTTGCTTCTTCTTTTTTTCAATTATTTCAGTCACACCACTCAATGCAATTATCGAAACTCCTTCTTTCAAATGTACTCCTAAAAATGAATCACAGAAGAATAAATTTCCACCATAGCCGCTTAACCAACAATCAAGAATGATAATAAAATTTTTAGATTTTGATTTATTGGCAATATCTACCAACTCACTTATAGATATTCCATCATCAGGATAATTAGAATCTTGAAGTACTAAATGACCTTTTTTTTCATAAATAACTCCATGTCCCGCAAAATAGAATAGAGAAATTCCTCCTAAATTATTTGCTAATATCTCTAAATCATTTTTAATAGATAATCTGCTAATTTCAATTTGAGAAGATATTAGACATTTACAATCAAAATTTGGAGAGGAATCTGCATTTCTTGATAATACTTTTTTTAATTGGATAGCACTTTCTTCACAATTATCTAAGTTTGCGTGTTGATTATATTTATCGATACCTACTAAAAGAGCTCTTTTCATGTTTTGTTATCAATTTTAAGTTTGCGCCAATAATATCGTCCTAAAGGAGTAAGACGGCATTTAGAAGAATTTATAATTGCATAGACTATATCTTCATTCCCAATTATCTCTATCATTCCCAATTTCATTAATTTTAGAAATCTTTTTGCTATACCATCTAAAATTTGATCTCCACATTCATCTATCGTAATCATAGATGGAGTCAGGATATACTCATAATTTATATCTTTGAATAGATTTGGAATCAGCTTTAAGATAGAGAATTCGAAATCTGGATGACATTTTTTTATTATATTATATTTTTTAGTAATATTTGTCTTAAAAACTAAAGTTTGAGTGCTCCAAGCACTAGATAATGAGCCCGTTAAATGGCTGTACAAAGACATAGCTGTTATATTTCCAAGAGGATCAGCTCCTCCGCCATTTAAGGCATTACAAATTCCCTTAGTTAAAATACCTCCTCTGCTATTACATGTTGCAAATTCAAAATGTTCACAAGCCGCTATAATTGTAACTCCTTGAGGTATTTTAGCAATTTCTGGTTCTAAATCCGAAACATTTCCAAATAGTCCAGAATGACAACAATCTAAGATTACAATTATTTCTTGTATTATTTTTTTCTTGCTTGCTCTTTCAATAATTGTCATAATATCTCTCATTCTAACTCCAGCATCGTAATTTTCGCCATCTTGAGCCACTAAAAAACCTCCAAATTCATTTATAAAACCATGTCCTGAATAATATAGAAGAGCTAATTCCGCTTTATGACTAAAGAGTTCTTTAATACCTTCTAACATTTTGTTTGTGTTAATTTTCAAAAACTCTTCTTTCTGATCATTTTCAATAACTACAGAATTCTGATTCAAAGGTGCTAGCATTAGTTTTCTTTCGAAATTTGGAAATTTATCGTCATGTATCGAGAGAAGATAGTCTAACTTTATAACGTCATTTACACAACCTACTAGTTTAGATGAGTCGTAATTATCAATTCCAATTAATAGTGCTTTTTTGGTTGGAAACATTATTATACTTTCATTTTTTGAATTAATAGAAAATGTTATAATTAAATATAAAAAAATAAACTTACAAAAAATGATTGAAACGTTCTACGTGAATCAATATTTAATTTTTTTTAAATCACATCTTAATAAGTAGTTTTTTTTATTTTATGAATTTGAAAATCAAAAGAGCAAACTTTTTAGCAGTTTAATTTTTCACTTTTTCTATTTCAAAGATTAAAAGTTCCTTCTTTAAACTAAGATACATGGAAATATTAGTACTAGTTTATAGGCACATTAGCTTCAAAACTAAAATAAGACCTTCTTAGGTATTCAGAAATATTTTAAATATTATTAAAATGAAGTATGCTCATTTACAAATACACTAATACCTTTCAAATCCTCAATCAAAAAGCTCGACTTTAGAAACTTTCTGGATAGAATAATTTTGATTAGATATTGAATTTTCTTACTTTTAGATATTGATAAAAACCTTATGAAAAACATAATAAAAATTCTTACTGTAAATGTAAATAGATGGATATATATATTATTTACTTTTTCAACTTTTGCTCATTCTCAGTGTGATGGTTCAATAGACACTACTTTTGACGGAGATGGTCGTCAAGATATAAATATAAGTTCTGGTGATAATTTTTCGAATAGCTTAGCTGTTCAATCAGATGGCAAAATATTAGTAGGAGGCTATTATTTTAATAATGGACGGAATATAGGATATGTTGCAAGAATAAACTCCGATGGATCGATAGATACTACTTTTGATGGAGATGGTCGTCAAGAGATAGATATAAGTTCTGGTGATAATTTTTCGAATAGTGTTGCTGTTCAATCAGGTGGTAAAATACTAGTAGGAGGCTATTATTTTAATAATGGACGAAATATAGGATATGTTGCAAGAATAAACTCGGATGGATCGATAGATACTACTTTTGATGGAGATGGTCGTCAAGATATAGATATAAGTTCTGGTGATAATTTTTCGAATAGTGTTGCTGTTCAATCAGATGATAAAATACTAGTAGGAGGCTATTATTTTAATAATGGACGAAATATAGGATATGTTGCAAGAATAAACTCTGATGGATCGATAGATACTACTTTTGATGGAGATGGTCGTCAAGATATAAATATAAGTTCTGGTGATAACTTTTCGAATAGTGTTGCTGTTCAATCGGATGGTAAAATATTAATAGGAGGATATTATTTCAATAACGGGCAAAATATAGGATATGTTACAAGAATAAATTCAGATGGATCGATAGATACTACTTTTGACGGAGATGGTCGTCAAGATATAAATATAAGTTCTGGTAATAATTTTTCGAATAGTGTTGCTGTTCAATCAGATGGCAAAATATTAGTCGGAGGATATTTTTTTAATAATGGACGAAATATAGGATATGTTACAAGAATAAATTCAGATGGATCAATAGATACTACTTTTGACGGAGATGGTCGTCAAGATATAAATATAAGTTCTGGTGATAATTTTTCGAATAGCTTAGCTGTTCAATCAGATGGCAAAATATTAGTCGGAGGATATTTTTTTAATAATGGACGAAATATAGGATATGTTACAAGAATAAACTCGGATGGATCAATAGATACTACTTTTGATGGAGATGGTCGTCAAGATATAAATATAAGTTCTGGTGATAATTTTTCGAATAGTATTGCTGTTCAATCAGATGATAAAATACTAGTAGGAGGCTATTATTTTAATTACGGGCGAAATATAGGGTATGTTACAAGGTTAGGCTGTTCATCCATTTTAAGTTTAGAATATAGTACCAATCTGACTATCAAATTATTTCCTAATCCCTCAAAAGACTATTTCCAAATACTCGGATTGAATGAAATAGAGAAATACAAAATTTATAATATTAATGGCTCTATAATAATGACAGGATATTTGTTTAATAATGAAAAAGTTAATATCAAAAATTACTCAAATGGTATTTATTTTTTAAAAATTGGCAATAAAAAAATCTTAAAGTTAATAAAAGAGTAAACTGTGGTAACACTTGAGAAGTAGTTTTTATAAGAAGTATTCAATGAGTATTCAAAAGACACTCAACGAACTTTAACGAGTTTTTAGGACACAGTCAAAAGCAATGTCTATGAATAGTTAAAGAAAGCCTTTATAATTGATTTATTTTTAAATTTTGAATATCCAAAAAGGCTCTGCAATACTTTTCGTTTCGTGAATTAGAGATTTCTTTGGTAAAATACTTATTTACTACTGAATTGTTATCTAATATTCTTTTAATTGCATAAGGAGAATTATTATAGGCTATGTAAAACCACTCTATTTCTATATCAGTTTTATTTATTGAATTTGGATTTATCAAAAAGTTGTAATAATTAGAATGGTTTAAAAATGGACTTAAAAACTGTTGTTTGTCCTTATAATAATATAAGCTAATATGATTTATGAAATCGTCCAATAGTTCAATTCTTTTTATCTTTTTTTCGTATGTTTTTCCAAAAAAGTTTTCTTTATTTTTTGGAATTGTAACTTCTAATTTTTGTCTAAAATTATTTAAGTACAAATCATTTAAAGGAAAAATGTTTTCATAGATGAAATAGTAATAGAGTCTTTGATCGAAAGTCTGGATATTTTTTAAAGTTTGATGAACTTTTTTTAAAACTTCTTGTTTTTGTTTTTCGCTTCCTATTTTATATAAGTTCAAAAATACAAAAGCTTTAAAAAAAGAAGTCAATTCATATATGTTATCAACTAAAAAGGCATTAAAATGCTTGTCAGGTAGTTTTATTTTAAATTTTTTGCAAAGCGTAAAAAGTGATGTTAAATCAATATCGAACTCAATTTCAGAATTTAAGATTATTGTAATACTTTTTTGTGCTGTTTTTTCATTAAACCTTTCAAGTTTTCTCTGAGTTAAATACTTTAGACTTGAAGTTAATTTTTTAGTTATATCATTCTCAGATTCAATTAAAATAATTAAATCATTAATTATTTTTTCATCTTGTTTTTTGGATAAAGATAAGTAAGATTGTAAATAAACAACTTTCATGATCTCTTTTATATGTTGTTCGATGAAATCAGTACTAGATACCTCTAAGTTCTCTTTTAAGTTATTTATTTTTGATTCAAAGAAAGAAAATAAGTATTTATTTATTTTTTTGTCATAATTAAGTTTTTCAACTCCTAAATTGGTTAACATTTTTTCATAATCATTCAATTTAATATATGGCATTGTCATACAAATTATATATTGCGGTAATTTATATTTAACTATGTTATCTTTCATAGCATGAAGACATAAGTCAAAAGTATACATTGCAAACTTTGCAGTATTTGAATAGTACTCGAAGAAAATAGAGTTTTTTGAAATAAAATTATAAAATTCAGCCCATCTAAGAATATTCTTATTTTCTACATCTGAATTAAAAGAACTTCCTAATCCTTGGTGTGTAACTCTTCTCTTTTTAACATTCTCAAAATCTTCAATTAAATCATAAAATTTATAATCAAAATATTTAGTGTAGATTATGTATCCAGTAATAGATAGTAATCCTTGTTTCAATAATGTTTTTTCACTTTTAGGTTTAAGCTTATCTCTTTCTTCTGAAAATCTAGCGTCGCCAGAAAACCAAGTTTTTCTGAGGATATCTCTATTGTATTCGGCAATGGAATGAATTATTGGATATTCAGTTTTCTTAACGGTTGTTAAAATCTTCTGAATTATTTCTAAGCACTCATATAATTTATTAGATTTATAATAATAGAATGCTTTTTTCAGCATTTGCTTGGGTGAATTATCTTCATCAGAAATAATTTTGTTTATTAGTGCCTTTACATCAAACCTATTAAAAGTACATTCATAGCATGTGCAATTTTTATTAGTACTTTTTTCAAAGTTTATATTAATTTTTTTCCTTTCATATTGAACTTTAAAAACTAAGTTTTGATTCAAAATATTAAGTATTTTCTCGTATTCATTTATTTCTTTTTTAGAATTAAAATACGAATGATTGATTTTAGTTTTTTTTGTATCAGATATGATTAGTGATTGTTCAAAAAAATCATATAATTCTGAATTATTTGTAACTAACATATCATTTCTAAAATAAGTTTCATTACCTGAATTATTATTAAATGGATAAATATTACATAAGTATGATAATGGAATAAAATCCAATTCTTTAAAATAATAATCAATTGATGATTTTAATTTTTCATAAATATTTTTACTGCTAACACTTAATTTTATAACTTTCCAATCGTAGAGTTCATTAGATGTTTGGGAACTAGTTTTTATAAATAGATTCTCTTTTGCAAAAAGCTTCTTAAAATCAATATAGAAGTTTATATTAATTGATTTTTCATCAAACTTATCTCTAATATCAGGGTGTAGTTCATAACAATTCTTATTAATTCTGAAATCACTATCTCTTGAAACGAAAAAAAATGTACTTCCTTTTTCTAGCGTAAGTAAGGTATTGAGGATTGCAGTATCTTCAAAATTTGTTGCATTATGATTTGGAGCAGTTTTACTATTGATCCACTCAACTATACCTTCACTATTTGCTTTTAGCTGTTCTGACTTGTCAAGTATTTGTTCCACACCTGATATAATAGAATCAACTTCAGTAGAAGAAAACTGCTCATCATTAATTGTTTTATCTCTGATGTTCTTTACTTTTTTTTTGAATTCGAGGGAAACGTTTTCAGGAATTATAAAAATAATTTCTTGCTTATTTATCTTATCCCACAAAATTTCCAAAAATTCACTTTCAAAATTTTCAATAAGATTTAGCCACGCATTAGTATCAAAAACAATTTTTTTCAATGGAAGTTATTTTAGTAAGTAAAGATATCAATATAATAGATTATTTCTAATATATTCTGTCTTATGGCTTTTACTGTTTCCTTGGTAAGGCAAAACCATAATTCAATAAAATGAATGAAAATTCTTTATATTTAATTATTGTTATATGTATAATAATACTATTTTAGCAACAACTTTACAGTAATAGTGCTATGTAAATTTCTGACTAAAACTGTTTTCATATACATTTGATTTAATGTTAATTATTAAATCAAACAATCATGAAAAAGTTAGTAATCATTAGTTTAGTAGTATTGGGAGTGTCATTTTTTAACAGTTGTACACCTGATAGTGTAACAGATCAAGAATATGAAGAATTCCAAGCAACAGACAAGAAAGATAGTGTCAACTCTAGTGGTGGGACACAACCCGATGATGAAGATAATAGCGAAGGTTAGAAAAAATCTGCTGTATATTATTTTAGCGGTGGTTTGTGCTACCGCTTTTTTTATTCATGAATTTATCGAAGATCAGTCAATAGAATATAAAACTGCTTATCAAAATTATAAAACAGAAAAAGCAAAGAGAACTAAAGCTTTAAATATTCTTAAAGAAGAATCAATAGGAACGGAATCATATATAAAATATGATGAAAAAAGAGTTGAAACTGATTTAGCTTGGCAAAAACTTAAAGAAGTAAAAGCGAATGAAGAGTTTTTAGGTTTTTTAGACTTTCAACAATTTGTTGGAGAAATCGGTTGGGCAGTAGGGTTATTTATATATTCACTCTTTAATTTGATTATGGTTTTTCATGAAGTAAATAATTCTAAAAAAGGAAAAGTCTTGCTTCATACTACTTTACTATCTATATCACTATATTTTATATCATGGGCATTATTCTCGCATGACGACTTTCCAAAATATGTTTATATGATATTTTCAATCCTCACATCTATTATTCTAGCGTATGCTGTTATTATAATAACTAGCCAAAGGTATAAACACATAAAATCACTCATGCTTAATATCAGAAGTTTGATAGGTTTTATGTTTAACAATACTAAATCAGAAAGTGAAGAAAAAATGTGGGATGTACTAAAAGAAATCAAACATGAAAGAAAAGGATAAAAAAGAGATTCTCAAACGCTTGCATAATGATGGTTTTGTTGAGGATAAAGATTACTTTACTAAGATTGAAGAAATCGAGAAAAAAGTAGAAGAACTCCGAAAAGAAGTGGAGCGAAAAAGAAAGGAAAACGATCATTATTTGAGCCGTTTACCCGATGGATTTATATTTGCAATCTAAGGATTTTCGTCCTTTGTCGTCTGTTCTTTAATAATACCAAACTCTATTAATCGTTTTCTAATTTTCTGTTCTGCTAAGTCGTTAATGAATAATTTTAGATATTCAGAATTTTCATAATACGCTTCTTTATTTTTCACAAAATGATCTACCAATTCAATCAGTTCAAAACGCACACCAAACTTTTCTAAATAAATATCTTTCGATTCATCTACTTCTAGTAACATTTCTCCTGTACCTTCTGTAAGCCACTCACGTGCAACGTTAAATTCAGTACATAAAATATCAGTTAAAATTCTGAGCGACTTTTCTCTTGGATTATCGATCACTCCATTTTTAATTTTATCCGCCGAAACTTGCGACAATAAACCATTACTAACTTGTTGGATTTTATAACCACTAACATCCAATTCTTTCATAGCTTTTTGTATTCGATTAATATTCATATTATACATTTTATATAATTATTATTGTTTTTATATAATTTTACTTATATTTGTTTCGGTCTTAAACAAATGTAATAAAACGTTTTGTTTAGTCTTTGATACTATGAACGGTTTTTTCATAATGCTAAGTTTTATTGGTTGATTGCGTATAGAAATTTCCCTATTTCTTTAAAATTGTGTTGTACAATCCTAATTAATTAAAAACAAGTAACACGTTGACAATGGATTCATTTTTTAGGTTAACTTTTTTCATAAGCACTTTTCCGAATATGAGTGCAAACATTCAAGATGTGTTATTTAAGCAGTATTTCATTAATACTGTTGTTTAGGGCAAGGCGATTGAAGGCAAAAGCAATAGCATCATCGCCTTGCTAATTAACCTAAATAATAACATGTATGATACACAAAGAACAGCGTAAGGAACTAAAAAAAATCTTAGGATATCACTACACAGCAGGTGTACTAAAAATTTTAAAAGAGAAAAAAATAACTAATAGAAATGGAACAGCCTATGGCTCATCAATGATTCGGAATGTATTTACTGGTCTTAACCAAAATGAAGCAATTGAAGATGCAATTATGGAATTGTGTATTCAAACCCAAGAAAAAACTAAAAAAACGGTTGAAACAAGAAATCAAATTTTAGGCATATCATAGTTCTATGGGTTTATGTGTTACCAATAATTTATTAAGGCAAAAAAGAATGCTTAATTATATAAATTTAGGGGAATAATCCCCTAAATACGTGTGCAATTTTTTAGTTTATTTGTAGTTAAGCACTGTATATTGTTTTCTTTATTTCTCTAAAATTGTGTTGCAACTAATTTATGGGAACGCCGAAAACCATTTCCAAGAGTAGGCAATAAATTAAATTGATTACAGTATGAAAAAATTATTTTCAGCATCTTTGGTGCTATTATTGATGTGTGCTACTATGAGTTTTAGTGCGTCAGTATCAGAAGATACAGCTATTGAGAATGATGCTTCTGAAAAATGTGAGGATAGAGCATATATCGTCATGCATCAATCACTTAATGCAGGGTATTCAATAGATGCAGCTACATTTCACATGAATGCAGCCTATGCTTTATGTGAAGGTTACACAATGCAAGAGATATTGGATGCTAACTAAACAAATTAAAAAGGCTACCTTTATTGGTAGCCTAGTATTAAAATTAATTATGATGAAAAAAATATATTTATTGTTTACTGTTTTTTGTTTTTTTAATTCTGCTGTCTATTCTCAATCTAAAAAGAGTGTTGCTGGTCATGTAGTATATAAATTCATGCAAAATCAAAGAGATTCAACAAAACAAAAAAATGAATTTGATAAACTTAATGATGAACTCATGCGTCAATCTAAGGGCATAATTTTCAATTTAAAGTTTAAAGGGAAAAAATCATATTTTTATATAGATGAAAGTTTAGAAAATGATGTTTCTCCTATGGGACATAGCCATGCAAAAGTTGTTGTTAGTGGTGGTAATTATTTAACTGATCTTCAAAATCAAACTGTTATTAGACAAACAGACTCATTTGGAGAACAATTTTTGGTCACTTCAAATACTCAATCTTCCTCAGATTGGACACTTACTAAAGAAACTAAAATGATTGGTAAATACAAATGTTATAAGGCATATAAAACCAAAACAATTGTTAATCCTGCTAAAAAATTTACATTCAATATTATTGCATGGTATACACCTCAAATTCCCGTGAATTTTGGAATTAAAGAATTTAATAATTTGCCAGGTCTGATATTAGAGTTACAAGATTCACATTTTACTTTCTACGTATATAAAATAAAATTCTTAAGTGAAGATCAAGTTGAAATCCCTATTCTTAAAGGGGAAAAGATTACAGAAGTGGAATATCAAAAAAAAGTTGAAAAAGCTAGTGGATTTATAATGCTTGATAATAAAAATTAATGATAAGTAAGAACTTAACATATTTCATATTACTTTTTCTTGTTTTTACTTCAACTACGTTAAGTCAAAATATAAAGCTATCGGGTACAATTAAAGAAAATACTACCAATTTACTATTGACTAATGCAAATATCATTGCAGAACCACAAGGCGATAGCACAATGAAATTTTCAATCTCTAATGATAAAGGGTTTTTTGAATTGAAGCTTGAAAAAGATGAAACCTATATAATAACAATTAGTTATCTTGGGTATCTTCCGCATGAGATCACATATAAAGCAATAGAATCAAAAACAATTGATGTTTCCCTAAAAAAAGATACTGAGTCTTTAGGAGAAGTTACACTAAATTATACACCGCCCGTTGTCATAAAAAAAGATACGATGTCTTTTAAAGTTGATGCCTTTAAAACAGGGGACGAACGCAAGCTTAGAGATATACTCAAAAACTTACCAACTGTTGAAGTTGACAAACAAGGAAACGTAACGGTAAAAGGTAAAAAGGTTTCTCGTGTGCTAGTTGAGAATAAACAATTTTTCACAGGCGATAGCAAGCTTGCTGTTAACAATATTCCTGCTGATGTGGTTGATAAAGTTGAAGTACTTGACAACTATTCAGATGTTTCATTCTTAAAAGGATTGGAAGATAGTGAAGAAATGATAATGAATATAAAACTAAAAGAAGATAAAAAGAAATTTGTTTTTGGCGATATTGAAGTGGCTACGGGTATTAAAGAACGCTATATTTTGAACCCAAAAATATATTATTACAGTCCAAAAACATCATTGAACATGATAACGGATTTTAATAACACAGGAAAGAAGTCTTTTACGTTTAAAGACTATTTAGATTTTAATGGTGGAATTAGTAAACTGTTTTCAAATACTGAATCGTATATGTCATTGTTTGACAATGATTTTACTCGATTTTTAGACAATCAAAACTTTGTAGAGAACACCAACCAATTCAGCGCATTAAATATTTCCCATGACTTCAACAACAAATTATCTTTAACAGGGTACAGTATTTTGTCAAATGACAAGCTGCAAACGCTCACTACAACAACTAACAACTATATTGCGAGTGACAACCTAATTGAAAACAGAAGAAACGAATTTGACAATATAAATAAGTTTGGAATTGGGAAATTTGCGTTTAATTACGCTCCAAATGAAAATACAGAATTACTTTTTGAATCAAACATTAAAGCATCAAAGAATACTTCGCAAGGAAACATTTTAACGGAATCAGATTTTATAAATTCATCGATCAATCAAAATGAACGAATTGACGATTTTTCATTTCGTGAAAATATAGAACTTCACAAGCAATTCAATAAAAACAATACAATAAGTGTAGTTTTAAATTACAGTTTCAATAGATCACAACCAAAAACCAATTGGCAAACCGATCAATCATTTTTAAACGGTTTACTTCCTATTGAAGATGAAGCAATTTTAGATATAAATAGTAACAAACTGCGCAAAACACATTCTTTTAAAGTCGTTGGAAAATACTACTATGTTTTAAACAAGTTGAACCATCTATATTTTACTACGGGCGCAAATGTTGTAAATGATAGCTATTCTACATTTGATTTTCAGTTATTACAAGATGGTACAACAAATGATTTTTCAGATAGTAATTTTGGAAATCAATCAAAGGTAAATTTCAACGATATTTATTTCGGTATCGATTACAAATTTAAAAGCGGAATCGTAACGATAAAACCAAGCTTAACGTATCACAACTTTTTTTGGGGTGTTGAACAGTTTACGGAACAGAATAAACGAACTAAAGCGGTTCTATTGCCAAAGTTCATGACAAAGATTGAGTTTAATAGTTCCAAAGTGTTAAGCTTCAATTACAGTTTACAAACACGTTTTCCTACCATTACACAATTCGCAAATCGTTTCACGCTTACAAATTTTAATAACATATACAGAGGAGACGAAACCTTAGAAAATGAATTGTACCACAACGCACGTATTAGTTACTACCGTTTCAGCATGTTCAAAAATATACAATACAATTTGTCTGTAAATTATCGTAAAAGCACACGAAATTTGAAAACTGCGAATGTGATACAAGGAATTGATAATATATTAACTCCTATTTTACTTGATGCCGTTGACGAATCTGTAATTTTTAGAGGTTCACTAAAAAAAGGCTATGGAAAAGTAAAACTATCAGCAAGAACAAGCCTTTCATTTTCCAATTTCTTTACGTCTGTAAATGATGAATTGATTGAAAATACTTCAAATAATTATACAATAGGTAGCGGACTAAGCACACGATTTAAATACTATCCAAATATCGGTATTGGATATAATAAAACCTTTTCAAGTTATAAAGCAAATACAAATGCTAAGTTTGAAAATGACGTTTTCAATGTTAATCTTAGTTATGATTTCTTAAATGATTTCATTTTCAAAATTGATTATAAGCGTGAAGAATTCCAAAACAAAACTTTGAACAACACCAATACATTTGATGTGGCAAACAGTTCACTATTCTATCAAAAAGAGAATAGCGCATGGGGTTTTGAAATATCTGCATCAAATCTTTTCAATGTAGATTTTAGGCAAAGAAACTCGTTTAGTAACATCTTAGTATCGGACGAAAGAACATTTATACAACCTAGAATATTTTTATTAAAAATATCGTATAAACTATAAAAATTTACAATACTACCAAATAAAAAATTAACCTAAGGATTCCCACTTTCGTAAGAAATGAATATGAGTATTAAAAGTTAGAGCGTTTCAAATGGTTCATAGTAGGTTTTCTTACTGCTGTCATTATTGAAACATTACTGATACTTATATTTCTTTATTTGTGCTTATAATAAACAGAATAGTTACTTAGAAAACCGTAATAATCGTAAAACTAAATTATTCTGAAAGTGGAAACCTCGATTGTGAAATTGAGGTTTTTAATTTTGTTGCAGTTGCAACATCTTTTATGTAGCTTGAAATACACGTTTTGTTGCTTCTTCAATATTCCTTGTTGCATCTTGTTGAAAACTGTTGATTTGAGTTGATTTCCGTTGATCTATACTTAAAAAAGTATTGATTTTTGATTGACAAGGGTTAATTTCTGACTGATTACATAATTATTTTAATAAACAGTTGATTTACATTGAAAAGAATTGTTAGCTTGGTGTTTTTTATTGCAAATCATTGTATTTTAGTTAAAAGTAATTCATTTTAATTTACCTATCTCTTTCCTGAATTTATGAACTTTTGTTTTTCTTCAATGATGATGTAATGTTATATTATTCCCAATGTATTATTTTCTTTTCTAACACAATGAATATTCTATTTAAGAAATAACCTAATAAACCAACAAAAATTATTATCGCATACACATCAGAAATCAAGTATGTTTCATGTGCCTCATAAACTCTTATACCTAACCCCTTATTTGCCCCAATAAACATTTCAGCAACAATTACAACAATTAAAGCAAAGGAAACAGAAACTCTTAGCCCTATAAAGATAAAAGGGAGAGATGACGGTAAAACTACATGTTTAAAAATTTGAAATTTATTAGCTCCGATAGATTTCAAATAAGAAATATGACTTTCTTTAGTGTAAAATACACCATAGGAAGTATTTAAAATTATAACAAATAAACATGATACACTTACCATTGAAATGATGGTCAATGAACTTATTCCAAAAAATAATATAAATAATGGGAAAAGTGTAGTTACAGGGATAGACCTAAAAAAATCTAAAAGTAATTCTACGGATTGATAGACTCTTTTATTTATTCCTAAAAATAAACCAATTGGAATGCCTACTACAACAGCAAAGCCAAAACCCATCGAAAATTTATATAGCGTTGCTAAAAAATCATTTAATAAACCTTCGCTAAGAATTAATTCCCACAACCGTTGAAAAGTATCAATTGGTGAAGATAAAAAAATAGCGTTTGGAAATATTACTACCTTCAATAAACTCCAAAAGGAAATAAATGAGAATATACCTATAAACGAATATATGTGTTTTTTAGTTTTCAATAGCTTCTAAAATTTTCACCTTATTAGGTGATACTTTTTCTAAGTATGTTGAATTAAAAAATTGAGAATAGTTAGGTAACGATTTATTTTTATATGAATCAATGGTTTTTATAATCCATTCTCCTTCTGCTTTTGTATCATCAATCAATTTTTGATCAAGTGAAATAGACAAATCATACTGTTTCCATATATTTTCTAATGTTTCTAATGGTAAATTTAGAAACGAAGAAATGAGCGTTTTAGCTTCTTTCTCATTATTTTTAACATATTCTTCAGCTTCTATATATGCCTTAATTAGTTTTTCTGTTATTTCAGGGTTTTCATTCGCAAATTTTTTGTTACCTGATAGCGTCATATATCCTGTGAAAATCTCAGTATCATTAAAAGTTACTTGATTTTCATTTCCTAATGCTTTTTGCACATTGTATATGTATGGTTGCCAAATACTAATCGCATCGACTCCACTGCCTTCTATTATTGCTGATTGCATCGCTGGTGGAAGTAGGTTTACCAATTCAACAGAATCTTTACTTATTCCATGCTTCTCTAAAAAGCGATCCGCATATACTTGAGAAGTAGTTGCCAATAGTACACCAATTTTTTTGCCGTTCAAATCTTTGGGTGTATTAATTCCTTTATCTACCCTAGCAACAATTCCAGCATCATATACTTTTTCAATATTACAATACACCTCAATATTTGCATTGAGAAAACCTGCGAATGCTACATTTGTTTCTACAATATTTGCAAAATCTGCATTTCCACCTAAAAGATCATCTAAAGCTATTTTTCCTGTCTTTACATAATTAATATTGACGTCGATATCTTGTTTTTTAAAAAAACCTTTCTGATCTGCAATAATAGTAAGCATTGAGAAAGCTGTTTTAGGGCTTGTTAGATTAACTGTTTTTTGTTTTTGTTTACAACTATACAATATGATGCATGAAATTGTAATTACGATTATTTTTTTCATATACTTTTTATTTGTCTTTAAAAGTTTGGCTAAATAATGTTTCGAATACGCTATAAATACTCTTTTCATTAGAATAAATTCCATCTATCTCTCGATCTTTATCGAAATCCATATTTGTATTCATAGCGTTGATTATGAAAGTTTTATATTCGTCAATATTATTTTTTGTGTTTTTTAATAAATAAATTTGCATTGGAATGTATGAACTAAGTTCTAACCATTTACCATTTATTTTTTCACCATTTCTATATTGATTTATCTCATTTATCAACTCATTGTGAGATTTAGTTACAGATTCAGTAATTTTGTCTTCAAGCTCTTTTTTACTTTGAAATTTTTTTATTGGCATACCACCTTTTCTTGAGTATACTCTCGAATCTTTAGTATAGTAGATAAGACTCTTTTTTTTCTTTTCATCTATTTTTTCATTGACTCTACCTAAATAATCTTTAATGAAATTATCGTAGAGATCATTATTTTCACCATTTAGTACGATTAGTTTAAATTTATCCTTTAAAAGTTCTCCACAATTTTTAATTTGATTAGATAACTCCTTTATATCTTTGGTAAATATTATACGAGACCTCTCTGACTCATCTCTTATATGATTAATATCATTGGCACTAGTTTTATATAATTTTTTTAAAATATCTTTATTACCTGAAGATATTCTAGGGTTTTTTATATTATAGTGACTTATAAATGATGGATTAAACGTATGGATTTTTCCAAATGACGAAGTTCTATTCATTATAAAAAACTCTGACTCATAAGAAGGGTTTTGAGCTTCAAGACACAAATTCTTGATCTCGTTTATAATTTCAGGGAAAAATTCTTTGAACTGCCTATTGATGTCTATCAATCTAACAACCTCACTATGTATACTTTTTTCAAATTCTTCAAGTTTATTTAATGACTCTTCATTTTTATTTACTAAAGACGATATAGAATCACTCTGTTCTGAAGTTTTTTTATGTTGTTTTCTTGAAATATAAATGGCTATGCCACCCATAAATAATGTGAATATGAAACTAAGAAGATAACCAAGCCAATCTGAAATAGCTATACTATTATATAAATTTCCTGTTTGTTCTGAACTTTTTATTATTTCTTCCTTCATATCTGCCAACTTGATGACAGTATCTTTCACTTTTGAAGGAATAGAATCTTGAGCTCTTAAGAAATCAACAGTATTTCCTATAATATTATTAGACATACCTCAAAAGTTTAAAAATATTAGATTTAATTTTTCCAAACTCAACACTTGCTAGTAAATCAATTTTTCTTGGTCTATCCAAATTAACTTTTATACTTTCAATTTTCTTATTATTAATAACGAGTACTCTATCAGCTAAAAAAATCGCTTCATCAATATCATGTGTAACTAATATAACTGTTAAACTTGATTTTTTCCAATAACTTAAAATATGTTTAGAGACCTCTCTTTTAATACCGAAGTCTAAAGAAGCAAAAGGTTCATCAAGTAATAATAATTTAGGATTATTTATAACACCTCTAACAATAGCTACTTGCTGTTGTTGACCACCACTTAGTTGATAAGGATATTTTTTTAAATCTAAATCAATATCAAATTGTTTAAATGTATCGTTTACTTTTTCTTCATAATTGCTCTTGTTTTCTCCTTTAATAATCAACGGCAAACAAATATTTTGAAAAGTGTTTTTCCACGGTAACAGATTACCTCTGTAATCTTGACGCACATAAGAAATTTCATTTTTAAGAACGCCTCTTTTTATTAAACCACTATCAATTTTTATTATTTCTGCTATTGCATTTAGAATACTTGACTTCCCACTTCCATTAGTACCTACAATAACAGCAAACTCACCCTTATTTATATGAAAATTAGCATTTTCTAAAACTGAATTATTTTGATAAGTCTTGTTAACTGATATGAATTCTAATATTTTCATTAAGTCAAATAGTTTATTTCTTCTGCTATTTCTGGAAGCTGAGTTTCGTTAATGCCGTATAGTTTGTAATTTATAGCTCTTTCCTCTTTAATTGTACAAGAATATGCACCACCGCTTTGTTCAATATATTTTTTTAAAACCGAACATAATTGAACAATATCTTTCACAAATCCTTGAATTGTAAGTACTAAAAATGTACCTCTATCTTTAGGAAGGTATGCTCCATAAAGCCCAGAATCTAATAATTTTTTCAATAAATCTGGATGTGATTTGTCTTTATCCATTGTCAAATGAATTTCAGTTTGCCTGAATTCTTCATTCTTTTCACCAGTTAACCTTCTTCTTTTTATTTTAAAAGGAACAGGAATATCTCTATACTCATTATACGGAATAAAGTCATCAATCGGTATGTATTCAGCTTCGAGATATCCTTTCAAATCTTTAGCTTTTGTGTAAGATTCTAACTTTTTCCAAACTTCTATATATTCTTCTTTTGTATCAAGTTTTAAAGTCATGTGTCTTTTGGGTTCAAAATGAACATAACCTTCAGGATGCCCATTAAAATCTGAATCATAAAATCTTAATTCTTTAGTGACATAATCATATAGCTCTTTGCTCATTTCTAAAGCATCAATATGAATATGAAATATATTAGGTTGAGTTTTTTCTATTCCGTTCATTTTATTTTATCATTTTTAATATATTCTACTTAAGGGAAATAATTCTATTCCATGTGAGTTAAAATCTCTTACTAAATAATCTGAAACACTAGTTTTAGGAGCGGCAACAATTCCATAATAATTGTATTGATTTTTATCGCAACCCACGTCACTTAAAATATTTGCTTTTGAAATATTTACTCCTTTTTCATTCAATGAAAATTTAGGAAGAAAAAAAATAGAAATATTTTCTCCTAGATCATGATTATGTCCTACTTTTTCTAAAGCATAAGAAGTTCTTGAAAAAGTAGATAAATGAGAATTTACACAAAGGGAAATATTATACATTGAATAAGCAAAATCTTCTTTGCTTAATAAGTAGTTTGAATGACAAATTACCCAACAATTTGCTTCAATCTGCTCGTTAAGATCCAGTGTGCTTGGAATAAATAATATATTTTGATGTTGATAATACATATATATGGCGGTCACTATATCTAAAAATCGTTCCTTATTCATCTTGTAATTATCCGTTAACGATAAGTTTTAAGTTTTTCGACTTGTAAAGCTACTATATTTTGTAATTATAACCTTACGGTTTTCCTCAATTTGAAGTTTTTATTTTCTTTTTTTAAGAATCATAGTCTAATTTTTCCTAATTAATAAATTAAAAATTATCTCAGTGTAGTTTAAGCTTTATTGAACCTTAACTCAATTATCGACTTACTTAAGCATATTTTAATATCTTATTAATTAATAGAATTCTATATTAGAATACAGGTAATTATTTTTATCGCAATCGTCATTAATATTTTTCGAAAATAATTATGAAAAAGATATTTTTTACAACAAAATATCATAAATTACTGACATAAAAAACTGAATCTATTACATAAAACTTTATCAAGACAATAAAATCATGGCAGATATTCACATTAATCACAACAGTTATGGAAATGAACAAGATATTTTGATTAAAAATATGATAGATACCTTTAGAGACATTGCAAAAAGGAATTTGGAAGATATAGAAGGTAAATTTTTATTTGAATACATAGATCAACATAATCAATTTGATTTACTTGAATTTCCTAAAATAAATGATAAATTTTTTCCGAAATTTGTTAGAATAGATAATGAGTTTCCAAATTGTTTCATAGCTGGATTAAATTATTATAGAAACATTTAATATGAGAATTGACTACATACATTGTTTACCTGATCAAAAATACAAACCAGCTATAAAAGCTAATACTTCAAGTTTACCTATCAAAGAAATGACTTGGGAGAATTTTGAAAGGTTATGCCTAAAATTAGTAGAGGTTATTGATGGTTTTTCAATTTCTGAATGTGATATTTTAGGAAGAAAAGGACAAAAGCAAGAGGGAATAGATATATATGCTCGTAATGATATTGATTCATACAATACTTATCAGTGCAAAAGGTATAAAAAAATTTCTCCAAAAAAACTGATAGAAATCTTTAATGATTTCAAAAAAGGTGATTGGTTTGCTACATCCAAGAAATTTATTTTGTGTACAAGCGCTGAATTTTCAGACACTAAATTACAAACTCAATATGAATCTATAAAAGATAATTTCAAAAATGAAGGTATAGAAGTAATAAGATGGGATTCATCTTATTTGAATAGGATTCTAAAAAATCATCCAAGAGTAGTATATGACTTTTTTGGAAAACAATGGTGTATAGACTTTTGTGGAGAAGAATTGTACAACAAACATCATGAAAATTTTAAAGATCGCTTAGATGCAAATCAGATAGCTGAATACAAAGAAAAATTAGGCACTTTCTACTCTCACGTTTTTAACACTTTTGATAAAGGATTACCCTCATTAGAAGATAGTAATTTAAAAATAGAGGATAGGTTTGTGATGCTCGATGTATTTAAAAGTTCTAAAATTGAAAATTTCTTGCTAGAAGAAAAGGATGATGATAGTAATAGAGAAACGAACATTGATGAAAGTTATATTAATCTTCCTTTTGATTTAATATTAGATGATTATGGGTTTGAAACTATAAAAAAGCTAAAACCTAAGCAAAAAGAAAACATCCAAAAGAAAATATTACGATCAAGATTAGATGCCGAAATTGACCATAACTCATTAATAATTGGTGAAGCTGGATATGGTAAAAGTACTTTTTTAAGGTTTTTAATTTTAAACTTATTAAACGACACATCTAACTCATCAGATTTATTATGTTCTAAATTTGGTAATTTTATTCCTGTTTATATACCTTTTGCATATCTGACCAGTAAACTAAAAGAAAACAGAGACAGAAGTTTATTAGATGTTCTTGATTTGTGGTTTTCGAGTTATGACAAACAGAGTCTATATGAATTAGTTCAGCTAGCATTTAAAGACAAGAGACTCTTAATAGTCGTTGATGGAATTGATGAGTACACTTCAATTGAAATAGCGGAAATCGCACTTGATAAATTAAATATTTACAAAGAAAATGATGGTATAAAGTTGATATTATCTAGTCGTCCTTATGGCTATAAAATTTTAAAAGGTTACATTCCTAAATTAACTATCCTAAACATTGCGCCTTTATCTATTGAACAACAAAAAAATATCGTTAGAAAATGGCTTGAGCAGAAATATTCAGATAAAAATACAGTAACTAGAGAGGTTGATGATTTTATAAATGAATTATCTAAAGCTAATGACTTAAAAGATTTAGCAGAAACACCGTTATTACTTAATATTCTACTGGTTCAGAAGCTTAAAAACCTTGCGCTGCCAAAAGATAAGTTTTCTGCCTACAATGAAATAACTGAGCATTTAATTAACAAACATTATCAGAAAAGAATCAATAGCGCAAGTGCAGAAATAGAATCTTCTTTATCCGAACTAAGAGATTACTGGAAGGATATATTTTCTATTGTGGCTTTTGAATTTCAAAGAAAATCATTTGATGGTGTCTTGACTAAAACAGAAGTCAAAAACGTAGTTAAATCCTTTTTAGATAATGAATTAGGTTATCCTAATGAGAAGAAAATTAGGATAGCAAATAAATTTACAGAGTTTGGTGTTAATCATATTGGTATTTTAGTTGAAAAATCGAATGACGAATTAGCCTTCATTCACAGACAGTTTCAGGAGTTTTTAACGGCAAATCATTTGTCAAAAAATGATACTATTGAAAAAGTTTTGCTTGAGTTCTCAGACAATTTACAATGGGAACAAAGTATTATTTTCTTCTTCAATCATATTGTGAGTAAAAATCAATTCAAAAATTATATTGAAATTGTAAAAACTAAAAATGAGCTATTGGCTTATAAAATAGCACTATCAAATAAAAATTGTCCTTTAGAAGTGTCTAGGGCAAACTTTGAAGATATTAACTCTAAATTCAAGCTAGAACAAATACATTCTAAAAAAGATATTCTACTAAATATAATTTTATTAGGAATATCTAATCCTAAATTGAATAGTGAGTACATAAATTTTGTGGATACTTACGTCCCAAATAGTTTTAATTACCAAGATTATAGAGTAACTCCTCTTGCAAATATTGAAGGTTTAGAAAGCGATAAGATAGTTATAGACTTCTTATTTGACCATTTATTAAATGGATATGTAAAAGATAAACTTAATGCTTCTAAAATACTCCAAAAAGCCTGTAAGAATGAAGATCTTATTAATAGATTGATTCATTTATCTTATAATTCCACCAATCTATATACAAGAGCTTATGCAATAAATAGCTTATTAAATGATTATGTAGATAAAACGATTTTACACAAAATAATAAAAGATTATTCTGAATGCCTACATAGTGAAATAGCATATATGATTATTTCTACTAAAGTCTTTTTAGGAGTTCAAAGTGATGATGATTTAGAGCTTTTATTTAGTATCAATAAAAAAATAAACACTTATGAGCTTGAAGATGAAATATTTTGGCTGTTTACAAATGGTTGGAAAAATTCAAAAAAGTTAAAAGAAAAATGTATCGAAATAATAAATAACGAAAGAGATTTTAATTCTGAAATATCATTATCAGATGCATGGATGTTGTTATTTCATAACTTCAATAAAGACAATAATGTTATTAATAGACTTGCATCTGAAATTGTATCAAACGAAAATTTATTTTCGATAATAGATAATGGACATAGAATAATAGAACATATTGGATTTTATTTCAAAGAGAATAAAATAATAACAAATGCTATTGTAGAGAGATTAAATCGAGAAAATGAAAAATTTCTTAGCAGAGAAAAATCTCTTTTATGTCTAATTTCAAAGGACTCAAGGTTAAAAAGATATATAATTGATTATATCAAAAAAAATGAAAGAATTGATTATTGGCTAGCATATGTATTACTTGAAAATTGGAAAGATGATAATGAAGTTAAAGACTTAATTAAAGGGTTTCTGAACGATGAAAAATTAGATGGGTCTCTTTGTATTTTAACACCAAAAATTTTAAATAAAAATGAAGGCATTAAACTCTGTGAAAAAATACTATTTGGTGATTATTATTTTAGTGAACGTGCACTAAAGCCATTAATTGAGTTTGATAGAGAATATTTTGAAAAAAAGCTACTTAAAAAATTTATTAATAACAGATTAGAAAAGTTTAGTAAAACTCAAATTTTTCAACCTTTTTGGACGGCTTTTGAGGATTTAACTAAATTCTTTCCTGACAACATTGATGTTCAAAATCTAATTAATAAGTACATAGATCAATCTCATCGCTTTTTCAATCAATTAATAAGCTCAAAAACTATTGATAAAAAAATAATACATTCCATCTTAAAGAAAAGCCGACCTCTTCCTGATAATAATAGAAAAAGTATTATTAAAGAAATTTGTAATCATGAAAAATATAATCATGTAATTCAAAATTTTGAATTAGAATCAGATTCAGATTGTAAGACTCTGTTAGCTTATAATTTTTACAAAAGAAATAGCTTAGATATTGCATTAGAGAAAGCCGAAAAATTAACTTTATTTCCAGATGGATTTAGAGAGGTAGATGTAGCTATTGGCTTACTAGGATATGTTTCTCTTAATGAATTAGACAACTATTTTAGGATGAGAAATGAAAAAGGCATTAAGTACAGATTTAATTTTTATGATACTGATAGAGCTTTTGGATTAAAAGATGAATATTTTAAATATTTAGATATCCATTTTGAACACTTTTCTAAAATTTTTCAATTAGAGTCAAACAAAAATATTCTTAGATCAGTTAGAGAAGAAGATAACTTGTACAAACTATTGATAAGACACCATTCGGATAAATTCATTTCAAAACCCTACATCTTTAAATTTGTTCAAAAAAATGATGATATCATAAATACTTTTAGCTACGTTAATTTTCTATTAGACGAATACCCAAATCATTCTTTTACTGATAAAGTAGTTATCGATATAATTAAAGGAGAGAAAAAGAGGGATTTCTATTCATTTGTTGTAGGATCTAAAATTGGAAAAACATATGCAGGCAATGAGTCAATTAAAAATTTATTAATTGAAAATATAAACCTGAATGAAAAAGTATGTTTATCAGCGTTACTTATTGGTTGGAACAAAGACCCAATAATAGATATTTATTATAAAAAAGATAAAAATGATGAGTTAAATATTGATGACAGAGGAATTATTTATCTCTTAATGTTCTCAAGATATAGTAATGATGGTGTTATATCGCTTTTAAAAAGAATTGAAAACAGTAATGAAGATGTCTTTGTGCATCAACCACATCTTATAAATCCTCTGATGTATAAAATTAATGAAGAAATTGAAATTCAAGATCAAATATTGGACTCTCTTTTAAAAGAAAAATCTAATTTTATGATTGTATTATACTTTTCAATTTTGAAAGAAGTAAACTATAAATCGGATAAACTAAATGATTGGTTGTGTGAAAAGTCAAACTGTAATAAGTCCAATTTGATAATAGGCTATAATATAATAGA
This sequence comes from Kordia antarctica, assembly GCF_009901525.1. Classification (NCBI taxonomy): domain Bacteria; kingdom Pseudomonadati; phylum Bacteroidota; class Flavobacteriia; order Flavobacteriales; family Flavobacteriaceae; genus Kordia; species Kordia antarctica. Next base: position 1,339,796 of record NZ_CP019288.1, on the reverse strand, counting down.
GAATAAATATCAATCACTAACACATATTATTAATCAATAATTAGCTTGTTAAATTCGATTTCACAACTTCAACAACTACTTTTTAAATATTGATTCTATTATATTATTTAATTGTAGTTGTGTAGTTATGAAAATTTTTAATTTTTGAAAAGTTGAACGTAAACATCAATTTTAGTATAAATTCTGTTTTGGTTCTATGATTTAAAGGTTTAATTAATTCTCTTAGTTGCGCTTTCTAATTATTATTAACTTATTATTTCTTCATTTGTATTCTATCTAAATTTAGTGTCAACTTTTTTTTGCTATTCGTTGAAAATATTGATTTCAGTTGAAGTGAGCTGATTTAGGTTGATTCTAGTTGATTTTATGTTGATAAAGTGTTGATCTCATTGAAAACTATTGATTCTTTGTTGCAAGTAGTTGATTTGCATCCAATCTTCATTGATAAAAAGTTGATCTAATAAACCTTTATTGATTTCAGTTGAAAAGAATTGATTTAGGTTGATTCTAGTTGATTTACATCCAATCTTTATTGATAAACAGTTGATCTTATACACAAAGCTTTATTGATTCCCATTGAAAAGTGTTGATTTTCCGTTGATTTTTTGTTGGAAAAGTGTTGAAAGATAAAGTATCTGCACTTTGTTTAGGTATAAAAATTATCAAGGCAATCTACGTTCGCTAAAATGCGCTACTAATATTTTTTCCATGGCTTCAATAATTTTTTCTTTTTTCGTTTGTCTTTTTGAAAGCTTTTTAGGCATATTTTTTATTTCTACACCTAAAAACTCATATAGCCGAAGCAGTTCGTCCTGAGACAATGCTTTTATTACGTTATATGCAGTTTCCGCTTTCATACTAAATCATCAAACAAAAATGTTCTTTTGAAATAATTACTTCAATTTTTATTTGATGATTTAATAGAACATATCTTAAATACAGACATATCAATTTTTCATGTGTAGTTATACACATGTCATAATCTTTAATAAAAATTTAAGTATATAGAATTACGGGGATGTTAATTCTATAAAAGGGAAATTTAGTCACTCACACATTTCGTGTGTAGTTGTAAATGTAAAAAAAATAATGCAACTATGAAAATCTAAATTTCATAGTTGCAGTTCTCAATAGATTTTTCTAAAAATCAATAGTATACATATCTGAATAGTCTTTAGGAAGTGTTGCACCAATCTCGCGCAAGTAATTTTTCAATCCTGCTTTTGATCTGTGTCTAGTGATTGACATCAAGTGCATCAAAGCACCTTCTTCACTTTTTCCTTCTGCTAACAATGAATTGTAAATATTTGTCGCTGCTGTATGTCGAACCGAATACAATGAATAATCATCTGAATAGCCTAGAATTCGTTTAATAAGTTTAAACTTTTTAGAAAAATAGTTGGTCTTATTATTTTCATCAATATCCCAATTTGCAGGCTTTTCAAAACGAGTAATTACAAAATCGGTAGGAGCGTAGTTTTCAAGTTTCATATCTCTTAAAACTGTTTCTAATTCGCCAATAATCGGAACTATGGCAAGTGGAGCTGTTTTTGAACGAACGTACAATCGTTTTGAGGCTAAATCGATATCTTTTACTTGCAAACGACAAACTTCTACGTTTCTCAAAAAGGCATACGACATAAATTGAATGAAAGTTCGCAAATACGGATCATTTTTGTCCAAATATTCTCGAATATCAATAATTTGTTCTTTTGAAAAAGGTTTATTTTTCTTTGGCGTACTCTTATTTATCTTAATTTGCGTAATAAAATTACGCTCTATAATTTCATCTTCTTCCAATTGAGCAAATAGGGTAGATAGTGTTGCTCTAAAATTATTCCGTGTTTTTGGACTTACAGGAACAAGTTCTTCTCTTAATTGCTTTTGTTTTTTTGTTTGAAGCTTGGTTAAAGAATTTAAAAATGTGGAAACATCACGTTTTTTTAGTTCCGAAATATTCTTATCAATTAACTTATTAATCGTTAACCATTCAATAAATCTATTAAAATGACCGACCATTGTTCCAGCAGTTTTCTTTTTCCAATGTGGTTTTCGCTGCTTTAAAGCGAAAAATAAGGCTTCTTTTACGGTATAATTTTTTCGTTGACTGTCTATTTCAATACCTTCTGCTGGTTTTTTCTGTTGTTCAATACGTTTATCAGTTTCCTTATAAGTTTCGTATGGATTATACCCTTTTTTCAACAATTCATGTAATGCTATTCTATTAATGATGAGCATTTCTGTACGTTCTTTTTTCGTCTTTAACCTGTTGACTCCCATGTATAAAGGTGGTTGTAAGACTAATTTTTCTGTTACAGGATTCCGATAGTAGTAGTACACATACCAACGTTTGGAAAGATCGCCATCTGCATCATAAATTTTCGGTTCTGTGTATAGATTCTTACTCAAAGTATATGCGTTTCTATATGCGTTTGTTAAAAGAACTTGTAATTTAGACATAAAAAAAAGGTTTTCCAAATGATGAAAAACCTTATAAACGTTGACAAAACATAGTTTTTTGTCTTTGTAGCGAGAACGAGAATTGAACTCGTGACCTCCGGGTTATGAATATGCAAGCTGAAAATTGTAACACTTGATTTTCAGTAACTTACATTTTTAAAACCGCTATATTTTAGATAAAGTATACTCGTTTGTATACTCGTTTTAAAAACCACTTTTGTGTTATAATTATTCAAATATAACGAAAAAAATATTGCTATTTGGATTTTTAAAAAGGCAGCAAAACTTCCAACTCTCTATTCAGATAAAAAACATCTTCATTTGGCACATCATATTGTACCATAATCATTTTAAAAGCTTCATCAAGTGTTTCAGATGCGACAGCTACATAACTATCGCCTTTATATGGTTTTCTGTACTTAAACCAATATGCGTTCTTATGAGTCATAAAAAGGGGATTTGATGATACAAAAAAACACCCAAATTAATTATGAAATAATTAATTTGGGTGTTTTTTACTGCAAAGACAGGATTATTACTTATCCTTAGTCTTTTTCAATGCTTTTTCATCAAGTTTAAAATCGGGATGCCCTGTTTGCCAAAAAGCAAAGGCATATACATTTGCCCATTCTTGATATACTTGTTCAATAGTTGTTCCGCTACCATGACCAGAATCTTTATAAATAGCAAATAATATTGGGTTATTTGAAGTGTTTGCTTCTTGTAACCTTGCTACGAACTTACCCGATTGCCATGGAGCAACTCTTGGGTCATTCATTCCTGCTGTAACTAAAGTAGCAGGGTAATCTGTTTTATCTTTTATATTTAGGTAGGAGTCCATTTCTATAAGCCCTAAACATTCAATAGAATCTTTGATAGTCCCATACTCTTTAAAGTTTGTTCCGTTAGAACTTTCTTCGCTTCTTAAAGGATTCATTTTCCCTGCTTCGGAAATTACAACTTTAAATAAATCTGGACGCTCAGTCATAGCACGACCTACTAATATTCCGCCAGCACTAGAACTCCAAATTGCATTATGTTCTTTTGAAGTATACCCATTATCAACCAGATATTCCATACAGGCAATTAAATCTTTCCATGTATTAGGTTTGGTAGTTTTCATTCCTGCTTTATGCCATGCATCTCCTTTTTCTCCACCACCACGAACATGTGCAGTACAATAAATTCCACCTTTGGCTACCCATGCTAATGTTACTGGAGAGAAGTATGGAGACATATCATCACCATAAGCGCCATAACCGTCCATAAAAACAGGATTTTTACCATTTAGTTCAATATCTTTATGATGTATAATTGATAAGGGAACTAATACGCCATCGTGTGATGGAACTTCAATTTCTTTTACAACAAAATCTTCAAATTCGGGATATTTGCCTTTTGGTTTTAGGTCTTTTAGCTTAAAATCATTTGTTGTTGTATTGTATTCAAAGCGTTGACTGCTATTTACCCAACCGTTAAGACTTACTATTAATTTATTGCTATTTCTATCATAAGATGTTATTCCAATAGAGCCAGACGCTCTAGGTAACTTTATTTCTGATTTTACTTCATTTCCAACTTTATATAACTTTGCTTGTACACCATTTCTAAGTGTTCCATAAAATAAACCATCTTTCGAAATTTCAAAATCTTTAATAACTTCGGTTTCACTTTCTTCTACAAGAGTCGTTGTCGTTTTAGTAACTAAGTTTAGCACATTAATTTTTAAGTTAGAAGCATTCTGAGCAGTTCTGTAATATAGACTATCACCAATAATAATCCCATTTGTTTTATATGATTTGTCTTCTTTCTTAAAAAGTGGTTTCCAATTTATTTTTCCTTTGCCTAATTCATCAATATCAGCATAATAACTATCAAAATAGTTCCCAACATTTACCATGTATGCAAACAGGTATTTGGAAGACGAGCTTTTAATATCTACAATTGGGTAATTTATAGTATCAAGTTTAAGTTTGGGATTGTTTTTTGCGCTTAAAATTACGTTTAACTTTTTAGGATCTTGACCTATTTTGTACAAAACTGCTTCTGTATTACTCTTTGATTTTTTACCCTTATCGTATAAGTTTGGAAAATGTAAATAGGTAAATCCAGTATTATCAGCTAACCAATCTACACCATAAAAAGAATCTAACCAACAGTGATCTATAACTTGGGGAAGCACTTTCTTAGTTTTTACATCATAAATAATGGCTTCGGAATACTCTCTACCTTCATAAGTTAAAGAAATTACTATATAAGCGGCATTTCTACTAGGGTTGATATAATTAATTACGTAGTCGTTTTTTGTTTCGGGTTTAAAATCAGTTGGATCAAAAAGTAAGATTTCTTCTCCATCAAATCCTTTTTTAAAATATAGCTTACGTCGTTTTTCATCCTTTTTTATTTTTAAATAAAAGTAGAAATCATTTTCAGTAATGATTAAACTACCGATATGAAAACTTCTTCTATTGTCAATATTGCTTAAAAAACTTGCAAGGCTATCTCTATTCGAAATGTTATTTATAACGTTTTCTGTATATAGTCCTTGTTTGTTATACCAATTTTGTACTACAGAATCTTTACTATTTTCTAAGTTTCTATAAGAATCATTGACTACTTTACCCCAATAATTATTAATCGAATCGACTTTAGATATTTTAGGATATTGAAAAATATTTTCTTTATTTTTTTTAATCCCGTAAATAATAAATATAGTTATAGCATAAATAAATACTTTCCTCATATTTTAATTTTCTTTATTTACGTAAAACTACATCGAAGAATATAAAAGAACTATAATTAATGCTGTGTTGTAGATGATATTTATAAATAACAGTTAAAGATTATTTAATTGCTTGATAAAATAAGAGGGTTTTATACCAGTTTTTTTAGAAAAAGCATTTGAAAACGACTGCGAATTAGCATATCCAATTTCTTCTGCGATGGATTTTATTGCATACTTCCGAAACCTTTTGTCTTTCTTCAACTTAGTAATTACATAATCAATCCTTAAATCATTAATATACGTATTAAAAGATTTCTCCATACTTGAATTGACAACTTTAGATAGATAAGAAGAATTTGTTTGTAGCAAATTAGCGACTTTACTAAGAGTTATTCCTGGTTCAAGGAACTTTTCTTCTTTTTCGAAGCGTTGTAATTTTCTTAAAATAATATTAGTAACATCATCAGCTATCTTTGTATTATTTTCAGTTAGATTACTTTTTTCTACTTTCCTCTCTTGATTAATAAGTTCATCAAATCTTCTCTTGTATAATTTTTCTCTATACTTAATGAAGTAGATTGACCCTAGAATGATTAATAACCCAATAATTATTAATATGGTTATTATGTAAGAAGATTTTTTTTTCTGATTACTGAGCTTTTCTAGTAGATTTTGCTTATCATTTTTAAGAATTGCAGTATCATATTTCTTAATTATATTTTCACTAATATATTTAAAATCACTATCTAAAACACTGTCTACTTTCAATAGTTTTTCAATATAGAACAATTGATTTTGCGTGTTATTAATTGATTTTTCATAGTCAATCAAACTTTCATAAACTTGTCTCAATTCTGGAAAAACATCATTCGTTTCTTGATATATAGAATCTGATTTTTTGAAGTTCATTAAAGCTGATTCTATGTTTCCTAATTCTTTTAAACTTTGAGCTTTGTAATAGAAACACATTGCAAGCCCATAATTTTCCCTATATTTTATCGCTTCATTAAAAACATCTATTGCAGCTTCATATTCCTTTTTTTGATATTTATAAATACCTTTAGAAGTAAGAAATTCAGAATAAGAAATAGTATCTTTCAACTCAATACTGTATTTAACTCCTTTGTCAATATATATTCTTGCCGAGTCAGGGTTTTTCATTCGCAAGTAGCCATTTGCTACATTATATAAACCAATGAGGTAATCTTCTGAATGGTCTTTTTTATAATTATCTTGATTTTTTATAAAACTTAGATAATCCTTGTAAATAAGTAGTGATTCATTATAATCTCCGTACCTGCTTCTTAATGCAGCAATAGCTAACTTGATATCTTTTAATTGATTAATATTATTGTGCTTTAGTGCATACTGTTGAGCAATTAAGTAATTATCTAATGCTTTTTTATAGTTACCTTGTTCAAATAACCAAACTCCTTTTTGATTGTAACCCAGTGCAGGATAGCTTCTATGGTTACTATTTTTAGATATATATATTATGCTATCAGAATATTTTAATATTAGAGGAATGTTTTCTGAATCTATATACAAAAAAGAAATATACTTATATCCTCTAGCCATCTGTATAGAATCTTTAGCTGTACGTGCTTTTATTAAATAGGCATCTGCATATATTCTAGCTTGTTTAGGATCGTCATATTCATATTCATAGAATTTTTCTTCCAATGCTTCATAAGACTCCAAAGAAAGTGAATCGATAATTTTAAAAGTATCGTTTTGCGCTCTAGCTAAATAGCTATTGAAAGATATAATAATTAAGAGGAAAATGGTTCTCAAAACCTAAGAGGGATTATAAAGTTACTTTATGTTTTTTGCTAAATTACTATTATTTGTAAGAAATTAAGGGTTTGTAAGTAAATTATTGCTAGTGAATCTATTTTTTTATAAAGAACTGATTATTAGGTAACTAAATTTAATTCTACATGAAATTTATAAATTTAAGAACATGAAATTCATGAAAACGGTATACACTTTCTTTTAATGTATTCCTTTTGAGCATATATTTACATCAACAAAAAAAAGCTTCTACTACAAATAGAAGCTTCTTAAATAAACAAATAGACATTTGCCTACTTGAACTTAGAAAATCAAAGATAAGTATTTTTTTAATACGTATACGGCAAATGTTTATGGAGTGTAACTAATCACTTTAAAACAGTCGTGGAAACCGAAAAACGTACGAGTAGGTGTATTAAGAATAATAACCAAAATGAAAAGAGTAAGAAAATTATTTCGATTTTTATGTATCTTGACACTTGCAATGTCATTGACTAATTGTCAACATGATACTGTCGCAGAAATTCAGCAAGAGGAAGCCTTGCAAAAAGAATTTCCTTTTAAATCTAGTGTATTGTCCAAGCAAGAAGTGGAAGCCAATACAAAACTAAGTAACCAAATGAGAAGTTTAGCAACTTTACAATCTAGTAGTTTAGCCGAAAGTGTATACAACGAAACGTATAATTTTACCGTTGACACGGACGTTGTAAAGTTTGTAGAAAGTACCGAAAACGATTCACATTCGTATACATTTCCAATTAGTCGTGAAAACAATACGGGAAGTGCATTGGAGAATTTAGTATTCTCTTATAATGCAACTACCGATGATTATGAAGCAAGTTTGGTAACCTATCATTTTAATGCTTCGCAACAACAAGAATTTTTGTTAACTCAGCATGTACGCACACCGTATGAGATATCGTATGAGTCTATTGCCGTAAACTTATCAGATATAGTTGGCGAAACGTCATTGCCATGTACTACTAATTATACAGAATATCATACCACGCCCGATACGGGAGAAACTTTTGTGCATTCATCCTCTATTGGAAATGTAAACAATGAATGCGAACACGAAGATACTTCGGGAAATACAAGTTGTACAGTCTATACAATAATTACAACTGATTGCCCTGTTAGTGGAAGTTCAAGTGGATCACCTAGTAGTTCAAGTAATTCGCCTACTGGTGGCGGAAACAACTCAGGTAATATATATATACCTCCAACAACTCCTGATGAAATACCTAATGTAGTGACTTCGCCTGTTTCAAAAGATTTGGTTATGGAATTAACAAGTCAATTAGATGATATATTTGGAATAGGAAATTGGGAGACAAACCCAACGAATGATATTGAAAATACAATTCAATTAAACAGCATAGATGAATTAATAGAACTCAGAAATAGAGTCGTTAGTGGTACTTTTGAAACTGTTGCATCTGAACCTGTAGCTGGACAAAGTTCATTTAGAATAGATACAAATTCCATAAGTGTTAGTAGTTTTCCAGATGTCGATATAGTTACGCAAGCTAAAATCGAAATACCTAATAGCACTAATGGCTTAACTAGAATGAGAGTAATTAATGTAGGTTCTGATTTAGATGGACTAACTCTTTTTTATGATTGGACTCAAATTAGTAGTGAGAACCCAGATGATGGGAATGGACCAGCAATTACGGTAAACGGTAACTTAACTACAATAGAAATTATAGGAAGAATGGACTTTGAAGTTAGTATCTTAGGTTTTAAGTTTACGGGAAAAGACTTAATCAAAGTTGTGCTAGTTTATGATAATATACTTAATGAATTTCAACCACAGTTAAGTGGAATATTTTATATATAAAAAATTAAAATAATGAAAACAAAATACGCACTTATTTTTTTATGCTTTATACTATTTGCTTGTAACCCAACATACATGCCATTTGAGAGTAAAAAAGATAAAAAAAAGAATGTTAGTTTAATCAAAACTAAACTTAATCTAACTAACAAAGAATATTCAATAATTAAAAATGAAGATTCTGTTCTTTATTCTCTCTCTTTGTCAGTTGGAAAAGATGAAAAAATAAGTCGTATTGAAAGGCGTTTAGATTCTTTTATCCAAAAAAAGTATACTCAAAAAGAGCTTATCGCAATTCTCAAAATAGATCGTAACCTACCAAATAGAGATTTGGAGTTTTCAAGAAGTAAAAAATCTACTACTTTGAATATAAAAGACATGAAAGAACTTAGAGAGTTTATGAACAATGGCGGGAAAGAAAAGTTAATGGATAGTATCTTTGGTATTAAGTTTAAAGATTCTATTAAAAAACAGAAACAATAATCACCTAATTAAATAAATCATGGAAAACAGTATTGAAGCATTTAGTATTATAATTGTTATTTATCAAATCTTTGCAATTGCATTTATCATTACTGCAATTGTTTTAGGAATAAAATTAGTTTTAAAACTTTTAAAACTCATGGATTCACAAACAAACTTAAACAATGAAAGACTAGAAAAGCTGAGAAACGAATAATCCATTTTATATATAGTATATATTCACTTTTTTTTCATAATTACCTTTAAAAGCCATGCTTTGATTAGCACGGACAGCTATACGCATGGCTTTTTTTAACCTACAAAACACAATGGAAACAAAAATTCAAGAATTTAGTTTGAGCATGTTTGCAGTACAAATTATTTTAATTGTAGTTAGTATACTAGTGGTTTTTATTATTGCCAAACTGTGCTATGAAAAGTATAAAAACATACAGTTTAATGAAACAGCTTTACAAACTAAACATACATTGAAACATCAACAATAGCAGTATGCTACAATTTGAATCGCTACATATTGAAAATTTATCGCTCCAATTAGTTGGAAAAGAACAATTACTAAAAAGCATTAACATTCAGTTTTTCAAAAATCAATGCATTGCTATTGTTTGCGAAAGCGAATATGAAAAAAATATACTTGTTCAAATTTTACAAAAAAAGGAAGCTTATCAAAATGGAAGCGTAACCATTAACAATCAAATTTCACTTAATAAGGTTAACACAAAAGATTGGCGTAGTATACTTGGAATCGTTCCAAAAAATATAAAGATTTTCAATAGTCACGTACTTGATAATATCATATTAGAAGAACATACAATCTCTCATAAAATACATGCCTTTGAAGATATTGAGGCGTTTATACAAGAATACGGTTTTGAAAATTTCATACAAAGCTTGCCACAAGGATATACAACTATTTTAGGAGAAAATGGCATGCAATTATCGGGCGGACAAAAACAAATATTAGCACTCATTAGAGTACTATACAAAAAACCACAATTATTAATTCTGGACGAGTTTACTTCGGCAATGGATAGAAACACCGAACACTTTGTGTTGCAATTGTTAAAACGCTTAAAATATAAAATCAGCATCATATTTATATCACACCGACTGCATTCATTAAAACAAATAGCAGATCACATTTACGTGATTGAAGATGGACAAACAATTGTACATGGAAGCCACAAAGAACTGCTAAGAACCGCTAATTTTTATAGTGATTTTTGGACAGACATTTTACAAGAAAAAGATACCATTAAGTTGATTTTATAACAGAGTTTATTACCCAAACCAAAAACTATTTTAATGTTGTTAATAGCCATTAATACACATAAAAATAGATATGGAAGAAACAAATACGAATTTTATAATCGGCTTAATTATAGTAGGTTTCATGTTGATGATAGCCGTTATAGTTTTATACTTTTCGTTTAAGGAATCAAAAAAGAGAAATGAAGTTGATGATGAAATTGAAGAAGAATTGAAGAAGAATAAATAGGTCTTTGGTTGGAAAATATATAAAAGTAACATACTGCACATAATTTTCTTTGAAAATTATGGAGAAATAACACTGAGGTTCGGAGGCTAAAGGTGTTACTAGGTATGTTAAATTTGAGGTCTTAGGGTGACCATTCAAAGCGGCAGTAGGTTAGCTGTCGCTTTACTTCGACTTCGCTCAGTACAGGTGTTTTTTTTAGATTTCTAATATTACAATAGAATGAAGATTCCCGTTTTCACGGGAAGTAAGTATAACATACCGCAATACAGCTTTCTTTTTTAAAGTTTTGGGGTTACGTAGTACTTTAAAGATTCCCGTTTTCACGGGAACTAGATGTTATGATTGGGTTGAGTAAAGCCCATGTCTAATTCTTTGTTGTTTTTAGACAGGCAAGACGGTACTAGGTTTGGTCGAGGTTGGTTGTACCTAGCCGTTTTGTTATCATAAATTATGAGAACGAATGTAGTGCTAATAAAAAGAGATTCCCAATAGGTTGCTGAGTATGCCGAAGCACGTGGGAAATGAATACGTCTAAAGGAAATCAGTTTGGGGAAGCTGAAGTAATGAGTGCAGAAGATTAAGAATCTAATATCAAACGACTTTAATTTAATTATAGTGGATTAAATAATTTAATTTTTCTTGATGTATGTGCAATTTACTATTTAGACTAGGGTAGGGTGGTCTTACTTTGTAAGACTGCTTTACTTTTTTAAAATAAATAATTAACGAGATTCCCGTTTTCATGGGAAAGAAAATAGTTACCCGTTTTCACGAACAATAAATATGAATACTAAACGAGCAATATTTATCAAAGGGTTTGTTATTGGATTTTTATCCGCAGCAATATTCTTATCAATATCAATACTAGTGTTAGTAGGTATTTATCTATTTGTTGAATCCTAAATTTGCCCCTTTCCCTAAAATTCCCCGATTTTTTCAGAATGTTATCGTAAAACTAAATTATTCTGAAATGATAAAACCTCGAACGTTACTTCGAGGTTTTTGATTTTACAGATATAGTACACTTGGTGATTTCGTTTGTTCAGCAGGAACTAACTCCGCATATTTTTTAGGATTGATCTTTTTAAATTGTTCTTCCCAAACAATATGGTAGCCACTTCCGTAGCGTCCTCGACTTTGCATTAAATAGTCTTTAACTTCAATAATAGCATCTACAATATGCATCCATTTTTGGTCGCCTTTAAAGCTTCCTTGTTTGGTTACTTCAAATATGAGTATAAAAGAAATGTTTGGATATTTTTTTAAGAAACGATCTTCAAACTCATGTGGTTTAATTTTAGTTCGATCAATGTAGCCATTAATCAAATCAATAAAGATAAATTGAAACTTTCCACTAGCGCATTCAGCATCTAAAGCTTCTAAGGTTTGAAAGTCCGAAGCTTCAGCATTTTTGTTTTTGTCGAGTCCTGCTAACGCCCACAAATCAAGTGTGTTTTTATTGTAGCCTTGATCTGCAAAATTATAGAGTACTTTTCCAAAATTAGTTAGGTACGCAGCTAACTGACATGCGCCTGCTGTTTTACCGTTTTTAGGATTTCCCGAAATACCAATTTTCATATTTATTGCAGGATTTTGTAAAAAATTTTCCCATCCATCATCAAAATGTAATGTATCAAACTCTAAACTCATTAGTTCAGCAGAGGTAAGCGTCCTTTTATTTTTAAGATTTTTCACGCTGTTCTTTGCCATTTTTCGCGTAGTATTTACCAGTATTAAATTTTGGTCTTTTCCCTGGTTAATTGCGTTTTGAATTTCGTCAGTATGAGCCTGTATAGGAAATGTTGGAATCACATCAATACTAGCTATTTCCGTTTCATATTCAGACTCATCAATAACTAAAATAGTACTACCTAAACCGTTTTTTTTTTTGAAGCGAATACACTACCACCACGTAAAAAACGATATCCTTTATTTAGTTTTCCATCTTTTCTGAGTCCTACGCATTTAATTCTGTTGGTACACAAGCTTCGAACAGGAATCGATAATCCGACAAGTTCTGGTCCAATTTTTTCAGTAGGAGCTGCAAGATAAGTTTCAAGTTCTTTTTTTGCATTAACCACATCTTTATACAATCGATTAGTTTTGGTAACTTTCTCATTTTTAAAGGAATTGTCAATACGTTTTAAAAGATTCATTGCCTTTTTTATTTCGGGTTGATAGCCTTGCATGCCAATAAATGATTTTAAAAGTGTCACGGCATAATTTACTTTTTGCTCCTTTACAAAGGTTTCCATTTCATTATACAGCTTCTTTTCTGAAAACTCAATGTCGGCATCGTCTTTTACTGGATTGACAATATCAAACAAGGCAATTACTTTTTTGTTGATCTTAGTAAACAAATCTGCATCGCTGCTCGTTTTTCGTATCGAGCGATCTAATGCGGCTTTTTGAAATGCCATATACACCAATTGTATTCTACGAAAAGTAGCCGTTTTATTAAGTCTAATAAGATTATAAAAGCGTCTTATAAGTCTATACTCGGTAGAAAAGTGATCTACCATTTTGATATCTACTGTTTTTTTGAGGATCTTTTTTTGTGGCGTAGGTTTGGAAGCTGCTGTTTTTTCTTTTGTGGCACTTGCTCTTGGATTTGGATAGTCTTTAGGGTACTTTTTATATAAGATGTTTTCTAAAGTGTCTTTTGTGAAATAAAAGTCGAGTTCAATAACTTTGTTCTTAGTGATTTCTTCAATGGAAATATAACCTGCTTCTGCCATTTGCGTATCGCCATTTAAAATAACGTATCCAAATAGCATATTAGTTTCAGTAACAATATCTGTAATATACCAATCAGAACCGCCATAGAAATAGTGCGAGTATACGGTACTTTTCTTTATAGAATCTCCTTGTGGTTCTATTGGAATTTCTGCTAGTTCTTTTTCTAGCCTTTTTACTAAAGAATCAGCAAACAAACTATTTTGTTGTGTCAATGCTTTTTGTTGATTTAAAGGCATTAATTTTTTTGTATATGTAGTAGCTTTAATCTGTTGATTTGTTGTTTTTCGTTTTTGCATTTTATGATATTTGTTATTTTTAAATTTCTTTGGAAAGCGTTTGTTTATATAATATAGTCTTGATTTTAGTTGATAGTAATTTTCTTTAGTTTACTACCTTTAATTCATAAACCAAAGCTAGTATTGTTTGTTTTTAAGAATTTCCGATGATACTTTTATGCTATTATTAATTTTAAATCTTATAGTTATGTTAGAAAAATTCAAAATTCAAATGGTTACAAATTCACATCACATTTTTGGTGGAGTAGATAGCATTATTATTCCTGATATTGACATCATAAAACCAAATGCTACTGATGATTATATTATTGTTGACATAGACGTTTTATAGCCAAATGGTAATGACGATTTTATCATTACGGATTATATTGATGGTCTATAGATTTTAATTTTACTAAAGAGGTTTTTTTGAAAGCCTCTTTTTTATGTTGCAATACTAAATTCCTTTCCAAACGCTACAATTGTTAGTTCATATAACAGGCTATTAGTAGCTATGTATTCCATCATTTTATCAAACTGCGTAAGCAAACTATGTGTTTGCATTTCTACGTGTAAATCTGTTATAGTATAGCTTCCATAGGCAGGAATTTCAAGGCTAGAAACATTCGTTTTTATATCGGCTAAAAGATGTCCTGTGGGCGTGTATATTTTGACGTTGTTTAGTGTGATAATTGAACCAGTAGTAAATCCTAAGTCAAAATGCGTGTTGTTGATGAGTTCCAAGCTAATAGTAAAACTGATTTTTTTAAGAGACAGCTTCACATCTTTGATATCTTTTGGACGCACAACAAGCTTTTGTATGATCGCCTTTACAACTTTATATTTTTTATAAGAGTAATATCCAATAGCTAACACACCAACACCTACGACTGCTAAAATTTCTTTTTTCATAGTTCGTTATTTTTTGTTTTTGTTTTAAAAAATAGCATCGGTAGTAAGTTCTATATTTATCTGTTTTGCCTGTCTTGAAGCGAGCGTAAAAACAGGTGTTACGAAAACGGAATCTTTTTCAAATTTGGCGGTGTAATCATCATCCGAATTAATAGACTCAATAAAATATGTGCCATCTTCAGAAGTTGTCGTTAGTCCAATCAAATTCCCGTTTTTGTACACAGATACTTGTGCTTCTACGGCATTTGTAACACTATTATCATGTATATTTCGTTCGGTTACTTTTCCATAGATTTTCGCTTGCCCATCGATTAAACTCAAATCGATATCAATGAACTCTTTCTTTTTTTTTGGCTTGACTCCAATCATAACACTATGCAATTTTATAGATCAAATACCCTAATAATGAAACTCCAATTGCTTTAGGTATCAAGCTTTTTTTTTTGGCGATGCCACCGCCCGAAGAATACCCTAAAAAATAATCACGCCAAGCAATAGGAATCTTATCTGTAATGACTTTGGTTATTTCGCCAACGGTAATCTGTCTATCATTATTCAAATCAAATACAGGGTTTACATCTGCAATGGTGCTAGCACTCAAATTGCTTGTTTGTAATACATAAGTTGAAGCTTTGCCCATAGCCACAGGAAAAAAAGTGGCTAGGTATAAATCCACGTAGCTTTTAATCTTCTTTCTATATGGATAGTAATAACTGTATACATAGTACAATTGTTCTTCCGCAGTCATAAGTGCTAACTCATCTACGGAAGTTTGTAAATCTAGTGCCGTAGTTGGCATAAATTGTATCAGTCCTGTGGCATCGCTATACGGATTTCGAATGGATGCGCTAAATGTTCCCGCTGTTTCAAAATACATAACTGCCATGAGCCAATTTGGGTCTATGTTTAACGACTGACTATAATCTTTTACAGAAGTAATAAAGCTACTTCCATACACCGTTGGTACATTTTCTTGAAATATAAGTTCCATAGTTTTAAATCTTTGCTTTAATGGGTTTGCGTGTTTTTGAAGTGCCTTTTTGTTCTTCTTCTTGATTTGTCGCTACCGCTACTAGTCCGCCAAAAAAAAGCAACCATAACCAACCATTACTTTTCTTTTTTTTCGGACCTTCTAAGTACACAGTATCTAGTTGATCGTCACGAGTTAAAAATACCTTTGTAAACTCCTGTGTTACCCTAAATTTAAAAGGCAAATAGCCTGTAAAACTTACCGTAAGTGTACTACCCTCGGGTATATCGATACTAAATATTCCATCCTCATTTGCTGCCGTACCTATACTGTTATCAATTGTTAGATACACATTGGCAAAAGGAAGTGTCTCATGGGTAATGGTATCAAATACTTGTCCTGTGATGGTAATAGTTCTAGTGTCCTTAGCACAGGTACTATTGAAATTGAATTGACTCATAATTTTTTATATTTCTTGGTTTATAACTTGATCGCTCCATACAATGCCATAGTAACACCAAAACCCACCCCAAATGGAACATCTTTCGACAATGTAATAGCGTTTATTTTCTGGCGCATAGATATCGGTTGCCACCACTTGTCCTATTTCCTGTTTATGGTTATAATTTCCGTAGAGTTCTTGGGTAGTAAGCCATGAATCATCGTTTTGCAATTCGACTTGTGGCACTTGGATTCCCGATTTTTTAGCGCAATACAGGATATCGCCAACTAGATAATAATTACTATCTAATTGTGGGTCAGAATTGTGACTAGGTGACCTTATTGCATTGTAAAACGAACTGAGTTCTGTGGTGGATAGACCGTTTAAGGTGTCTTTGAATAAATCTCTATCAAAGAGAATTTTATAGGCTTGTGCCACTAGCTTAACATCATCAATTTGAGATGCTATATCCATAAGTGCAGCTTCGTCTGTAAAAATGTCAAACTCTGGAAGCAAAAAACTAAGAAAACCATCTTTATATCCAATACGGGAAAACGATTCATGAATAATTGCTGCTGCCGTCACTACGGGATGCCCAATATTTGCCCTTGCATAACGCTCTGCTGCTAATCGTTTTAAATATGCAGGTAATTTGTACCACGCATACACCGTTGCCAAAGTTCCTACAACAACAAGCGTATTATTTTTTAAAAAATCGCCTGCCTTGCTTGCTCCTTTAGTTACTACGGCTTTTGCCAATGGGTTTCCTAGTTGACTCATATTCCTATTTTTTTAGTTACCTAAAACTGTTTTGATGGTCGCAAAGCCTGTCTCTGTACTTAGATATCCAAGTGCTTTTTTAATTTTCGATAATTCAACTAAGCGAGCCAAAACCTCCGTAGGTAGCTTACTTAGTTCCTGTAAAGCTTCGGTTTTCAAATCGATATCTAAATCGCTGTTTCCTGTTACTTTTATCATGTTTGTATGTGTTTTTAAGTGATGTTAAATTGTGTGAGTAATCCTTGTAAACTAGCTGCAAAGTCTTTGTTTTTGACAAGATTTTTGTAGAGTTTATAGATAAAATTTACGTCCAAATCTTGCACTTTACTGCTTGCTATAAAATCGATAAATTGTTTTTTATCATTCGATATATTTTGATGACTATTTCCCATTCCAATTTGCGGAGTTTGTCCGCTAATCATATGCGGAATCACAGGTGCTAAATTCTCAGCGAGTGACTTCATAGCGTCACTATCCATGAAACTTTTTTGACTCAGATTCGCTTGAAGCAAGGCAAGTTCCATGTGCTTTTCTGCCGTATTCACTTCTAATTTTAAAGAGTTGTTGACCTCTTTTAATTGGCGTTCTGACGAGCGTACATCTTTATACTCATCTTTCAATTCATCATAGCGTTCTTTTAGATCATCATATTTGGCTGTGACTGCTTCAAGTTTACTTTCCGCAGGATGCATACCCATTACATTTGCGCCCATTCCTTGATAGGGCATTTGATGATATCCGTTTTGCGTATTGGTGTTTTGTTGCACTGTTTGTTGCTGTTCCATATGTTGTGATGTATTGATATCAGTACTGAATTGAAGTGTGATAGGCTCGCCGATTGTTTTGGAAGTATTACCGTTTGGTTTTTTTAAGTATACGTGTGTACCACTTTTAAATCCCTCATTTTTTAGACCTTTTAGAAATGCGCTAATACTGTTCCATCCTTTTATAATATGATTTTTGGTAAACTCATATTTATTGACACGCATAAAAGGGTTAATCATTTTCATATTCTGAAATGATATCACAATGGCATTTTGCGCATTACTATCTAAATGATCTATAATTTGTTGCATAAAATATATTGACTTGTTGCGGTTTGTTGCACCGACTTTATTGACAGGCTAATGTTCCGTACCAAAGCACTAAACGTGGATTGGGCGTTTCTTGCTCGGTTTGTACAAAATCAATTCTAAAACTTGTATTGACCACCGCAAAAGGCACTTCCACTACAAAAACTTCATCGGGCTTTACATCATCAATTCCGTTGAGCATCGCTGTTACATTCCCTCGATTTCGAATAGTTAAATGATACACGCCACGCCCGTTTAATTCCTTTAAATTAAGGATGGTACTTTCTGTGATGGCAATAGCTGATATTGTTCCTTCTGCTTTATTCATATCCGTCAGTATCTATGACAAATAGAAAGTGTCCGTGAACAGGCGAAATTGCATCTGCTGGCGAAAATAGATTGATATATACTTTGCCGTTGGTATTAAAATTTACCTCCTTGTAAGCCTTTTGACCGCCTGCAATACCTTTTTCATAATCTCGAACGTCCACCGCTTCCAAAATTGGATTTCCTTGTGTGTCTTCTATGGAAAGGTTAATGTTTTGAGCGGGTAAATTTCCA
This sequence comes from Kordia antarctica, assembly GCF_009901525.1. Classification (NCBI taxonomy): domain Bacteria; kingdom Pseudomonadati; phylum Bacteroidota; class Flavobacteriia; order Flavobacteriales; family Flavobacteriaceae; genus Kordia; species Kordia antarctica. The sequence goes on along the minus strand of NZ_CP019288.1, from coordinate 1,321,244 downwards.
AAGACAAAAAAGGCAACTCCAATACATTTTCCTTTGACAAGTTCCTTTGGTTCTTGCTTGCTTTTTGTACCTCTTGCAAGCAGTAAATTAACGCCTACATATTTTAGTTTTCTCTGATTCATATTCCCTGGTATTTAAAGCCTTTTTTAACAGGTAAAAAAGGCGTATTTAATTGCTTTTCTACTTTTTACTTGCCGATGTTTCAAAACCGATATAACGCACTTCTATAAAGGCAGCCTTTCCTACTGCAAGTCCTAAATCTCCGCCCGATGGTATACGGGTTTCAGCATTTAAAATTTTGTTGTCACGAAATAGTAAGAACTTGTTAAAGTTGTACTTGTAACTATCTGTGTTGACTGCATCAACGATGGATTTGATGGGTAAATCCATAATGATATTTGAATCAATTTTTTGGATGATCTGACCGTTTAAAAGCGTGGTAGGTAAATTGTTTGTATAATCTACGAGTCCACGTGAAGTTCCTATGTCAGCGACTCCGTAGGTTACACGAATAGCTGTGGCAACAAAATAGCGTCCTGTATCTAATTTGTTTCCATCAAAAAGATTTTCCCCGACTATTTTTTGCAATTCTTTTTCAAATAAATCGGGCGAACTTCCATTGGCTTGTAACTCCTGTCGAATATAAATTTCACTATCCTGTAATTTGATATTTCTGTTTTGAATGTTAGCCAACATGTCCGTTGAAAAGTTGCCACTTTCACTAGCTACACTTGATAGAAAGCTTAATACTTCTGCGTATAATTCTGTTTGTTTCATTTTTGTTTTTTTTAATATTTATGTTTTGTTGCAACGAATTGACGTTTTGTTGCTACTTTTTTAAGTCAATGGAAAATTAAGTTTACTACCGTGATTACTCGGCTGAAAACTTGCTGTTGTTCCTACTTGCCGTTGTGGCGTGAATCGGTAGCCCATGCCCATGCGTTTTTGAGTTTCAGTAGTTACAATCGCATCGCCACCGCCAGTTTCAAACATATCATGTATAAATTTGTTTGTGTCTGTTCCATCTGCTTCGGGCAATTCGGGCGTGCCTGCTTCGACAATAAAACGTTGCCATTGTCGTACACCTGCGCCTAAAAGTAGATTTCGTCCAATTCGTTTAATAATTGAATCACTTTTGATAAATGATGCACCTAAAAGTGCTAAGCTACCTGCTACTGCTTTTCGTGTTTTGGATTCATCAATAGGGATTGCTCCCTCAAGTCCCGAAGAAACGATACCTCCTACAATCAAGCTTCCTGCATCCATGGAGGTATATCCTAAATCCTTTCCATAATTTTTGAATTTCATAGTTTATATATTTATTTAATTAATACTCGTGTTTATGCTTTTGCGATGAGCGTTCCTATCACGGCTGTTGCCGTTAGTAAAAGCCCTGTATTCGATTTTTTCTTTGTGGGTGGACTCGGTGCGCCCGAACCATCGGTAATAACAGGCGATGTACTTGGGTCTATTGGCTGAGTTGGATTGCTTGGTGATGTGCCTGTTTTTGACTCCACATCAAAGACAGGATATACCGCCGTTGTGTTTTCTGACCACTCATGATCGTAACCCTCAAATACCCAAGCTGCTGCGGTAGTTTCTTGTCGTATTTCTGTGATGTTATACGTAAATCCAAGGGAGGAAACAATGCTTTCAAAAGCAGGAACAAGCGCATAGAATAACTCGTTGTATTGATCTAAGGCTAGGCGAGAACATCTTCGCCAATTCTCATTCACACGTAAAAACCAATACATGTCTCGGCATACAAAAACTGCCATCGCCAAAAAGTTGAGACGCTGATTTAATACACCCACCGTTGCTGCGGTTTGAATTTCTTGAAATAGATTTTGAAAATAAGGTGCTTGAATTTCTGCAATCTCTCCAGAGGTTGCCTGTGGCGTAAAAGTGGAGTTCCAACACGTAAGTTCAAAACCGTTGGCGAATATTGCGCCAAAGGTGTTGGAAAAGAAATCATCGCCTAAAATGGAACTAATTAAAATGTCCGCAGTCGGATCGCCTGTGGATGGGTTTGCGCCCATTCCAAAATTAGGTTTTGACTTTCGAATACGGGAAAAGGTCTTTGAAAAGTTGACAAATTCATTGTCAACATAAATTCCTTTGCTTGTAAATTTTAAGGTAGGATTATGACCGTACCAAAGCTTATCAAATATTTTTCCACGCAGTAAGTTACTACTATGTTCGGATGATGTGTATGGTGTTAGAATATTCAAAAAATCATCTACACGATGAAGTGATTCAGCTATTACTTTATTATAATCACTCTGACTAAGCTGTGTTACCGATTGTCCTTTATAGGCTGCTGAGAGTCCTACTGGGTTTGTGTTATTTTGGTACTGATTGTGATTGTTGCATCCGCACGATGGCGCAGAGAGTCCGACGTAGTTTAAATTTGCTTCTTCCATGAATGTATCGTCTTTTTTTAAATAGGGGAGTTCTACCATTGAGTTAATTGTGCCGTCTATGGTGTAATAGCCATTTTTTAGATTGCCTTGTTTCTGATCTTTTGGAACAACTACATACACGTGTGTAAATAGACTTGGATAATAGCTTGTCTGTTTGGTGCGTCTCAAATAATGCTTGATTCCTAAATTCAGCAGAATCGTAGAAGCGTTCAGACTAAAACTTTTGCAGTCGTTTCCTTCTTCGCGTGAAGCCCACATGCAATTCGGTGCTTTTAAGCGTTGCAGTTCTTTATCTATTTCATATTGAAAATGATTGAATAAAAACGTGTGTATGCGTTTTGTGGTTTCATGTAATGAGTAACCTCTAAACTCAGCTTGTGCAATGGCAGTAGATTCATGTTTGTGCTTTTTTGCCCATGCAGCAATGGTTTTCATACCATGCGCTGTTGTTCCTTTGCCTAATTGATTGGTACTGCAATTAGAAGGCGTGTAATAGCCATCGTATTGATATCCCGAAGCGATGTTTCGCTGCAAAGAGGTATTTATTTGTTGCCTTGTGATATTGCTCATTTTCAATGGTCATTTAAGTAGTTTCACAAAAACCAGAGTCACACTCAGAAAACATACTGTCCATTAGCGATAATTGTGGTTTCATCTTTGCAATCTGCGTGTAGCTTGCATCTTCTCGCCATGTTGTTTTGTTGCCCTTTGCTTGCGTCTTTTTGGCTTCCATGTTTGCAAACCATTGCATTTTATGTGGATGCTTGTCAAATTCATGACGTAGTAAAACAGGGTTGCGATGAAAACAACCAACGCAGTTATTGCGCTCAGCAAATCGCACGGGTTTCCCTTTCCAATACTCGTGTATCTGATCTCTGTAAATGCCGTCTTGTATGAGTGGAAAGTTTGGAACTTGATACGGGATAGATTCCCATTTTTGTTTGCCTTTAAAACGTCCTGTTTCGTGGATGCCGACTACGGTGTTGTATTCACAAAAACCAAATTCATTTTTCTTTTCTATGAGTTTTTTGGCACGGTTCATTTCGTTGGCACGATAGCCAATATTCATCATGACAGGCTCACTATAATTTGCTTGCCAATACTTAAAGATTGGGTCAATTTTGAGCCAAGTTGTACAAAAACGTCTCAGTTTATTGGGAAGTAAACCGCCTTTTTCGCTGATAACTTTATCAAATGTGATTCCTGTTACCCAATTGATTTTTCGTCCTAAGAATTGCTCTAAATCGAGTAAAGTGTAAATAATCGTATCATCTTCTGCGGTGGCAATAAAAGGTGCTTGAATACGATCTTCAACGAGTTGTCTTATTTTTTTATCGGGAAATAGGCAGTTTTTGTCCTCTATGCGAACCAATGAAAAGACCAAATCATCACACGGATACTTTGCGGCTAGGTATGCAGATGTTTTTCCGCCTGATACGGATGTGATGGTTTGAAGTCTTGACATGTTGTTGCTGTATTGTATTTTGATACAGCTAAATTGTCAAGAAAAAATATGTGTATGGACTGATAGGGTCGTATAACGACGGATAGGGTCTAATAATGTCGGATAGGGACGGATAAAGTTTGGGGAAATTATAAAAAAAGAAGAAATACTTAAAATTCATCACAAAAACGGCAAAAAGTGGCGAAAGATCACATGCTTTAATCATTTTCAAAAATAAAGTCACTAGTTGGTCAATATATCTTAATTTTAAGCGGTACTCTTTTTAAGATTAAATAGGAAAACTTAAAAGTAAGAAATCTTTAAATAGGCTAAGAATGTCTCGTTTTTTATAAAATTATAGAGTTGTACAAAGGTCACTGATGTTGTAAGTAGTGCTTTTTTTATTCAGCTTGTTTTTCCGATGTTTTTTTTAATTAAGATGTGAGCGTAGGCAAAAACATACTCTTTTGCAATTTTTGGCTTGTGTGGTGGCTGATGCGTATTGCGAATGTGTATGGCTTTGAGCGTTGGCTTTTTAAGTTATCATATTTAATTCTTTCTTTTTTCTTTCCACATATAAAACCACATCTTTTATTACCAGTTTTTTTATAGCTGAAATTAGGGTTTCCATTTTTTCATAGTCAGGTTTATCATTTTTGATAGGTAATTGAATGTATTTATTTTTTACAACATTCCATCCTCCTAATTTATTTTTATATGAATATATGGACAAATCGGTTACTTTATTAATACTTTGGACAGTAAATAAATACTGATTTGGCAATAATTTATCACCATTAAAAATCCATCGAATAGCATAGGCATCTGATAAAACCGTAAATTCATTTGATTGGAAGTAAGCTCGATAAATATCGCTATTTGAAGGAATCGAGATTACATTTTTTAAAATAGTTGCTCTGTCTTTAGGTGCAAAATAGTTTAAACCTTGGTTATTGAAACTAGATGTGAGACAAGGAAGTGTGTATTCACCTATTATTTGACTTGGTAAATCTTTCGCTTTAAAAGGTAACTTTTTTGTTTTTAATCTTTCAAATAGAGTTACCAGTTTAAATACGTCCCATTCAATATTATCATATTCCTTTATGGAATTTTGCTCATCTTTAGTAAGTTCATATTCTTTTAAACCTGAAGTCAATAAGTGTGAATCTAACTGCTCTATGCGTTCAACTTCTTGTTCTGCTATAATTGTTTCAATAATATCAAAATCAATTTGGTCACCTTTTAGAGGTAGTGATACAGTTTGCTCTTTTATAATATCAACGCTAAAACTATTGCTACCCCAAGAAAAAGAACTAAAAGCTCTCATCATTGTGGAAATAAAAAACTGAGCGTTATTTTTGGAAAAACGACTAAACTTCGATTTCAATATTTTGATTTTATCACCCGTGAAATATGGTGTTTCTTGGTAGTACATTGTTGCAGTATCTTGACCAAATGATATAGTATTACCATCGTTTAGAAACTCTACATTTTCGTTGATAAAACCTTTCTGCCCATTATTGGATCCCATTCTTACTACATAAGGATACTTTCCTTTTTTTAAAACAATGACTTTATTTGCGTCAAACCTTTTCTTATATGTAAGAACCTCAAATAAATCACCAATTTTAAATTCGCCCCACTTAATTTCACTTAACCTATTGCTAAGTGGGGAAACTACTTTCCCAGGCTGCCGTCTTGATTTTTTAATAGACTACTTACTTCCCAAGCCAAATAATCAGTTACGGTTTTCTTAAAATCTTGTAATGTTGGCTTAGTATCAATTGGTGCAGATTGATTCCAGTCTGTACCATTTTTAGGGTCAATAGTATTTTCATAATATTCTTTTTCGGTAAAAATTTTAAGTTTGCTTTTTCCAAAACGAACCAAATCTATAACTTCTTGATAGCGTTCTTTAGCTTGATCGGTATCTTTTAAATTGGTATTGGCTTTTTTCCGGTTTGACCTTGCATAACCATCATTGCTGAAATCAATAAACCTGACCATTTCATCTTTATGATGTTTTTCATTTACTTTAAAAACGTAAATATTAGTTTGAACACTAGACTTACCGATGAAAACGTCAATTGGCATTCTGATACTAGCTATTAGAGTATGTTTAGCTAAAATCCTTTTATTGTAGTCAATTGCCTTACCAGAACCAGCTGAATTTTGGATAATAATAGCTGCATAGCCTTTATTCATCATTCCTAGTGCTCTCTCAACAAAGTTCATTCCATTACCTAAAGCAGAATAAGGTGGGTTTAAAATAAAAGCATCCGCTGGAAATTTACTACCTGCTCTACCAAAACCATATTTTCCGTCAAAATCTTTAATAGAGTCAATATTCAAGATGTTAGAACTACCATCTCCCATAAGTATCATATTCAAAATTGCTAGCATATAGATATCTGGAAGCAATTCTAAACCAAGCAATTGTTCTGCTTTTATTTTTATTTCTTTTTGAGTACGTTCTTCAGGCGATTTAATATTGTTTTTAGCATCGTTTAGCATTTCATTCATTGCTGCAACTAATAAACCTGCCGAACCCGTTGCAAAATCCCATACAAAAGAGTCTTTATTTACTCTTGCTAATTTCACTAAAAGCGAAGCAACATAATTGGGCGTAAGCACAACATCATTTAACTTGTCTTGTGAAAAACCAAGCCAACTATACATTTCATTAAAAAGCTTTCCAGTAAAATCTGTCGTTAAACCTATTTTATAATAAATACCTAAATCATCAACAATTTTGGTGAATACTCTTTTAAGTTGACTTTCTCCATTTTCAACTTTGTTTATATTTTCTGTTGTCAAAGTATTATCTAAAGCTCTTGTAACAAATAGTTTCTTTTCACTAGGTATATCCTTAATGTCTAAAAATGCTTTTATTTTTCGCAATATAATATCGCCATCTTTATTACCTTTTTCTACAGATGATTTTAATTCAGACTTATCTAAAGCAGTAACTTTATTTGGCACTCCTATTGTTGCCATAATTGAGGCAGCAACTAAATAAACACGGTCTTTTTCACTAATTCCTTTTTCATTATCAAAAATATGCTGATTAAGTTTTGTTAGTGTTTGGTCAATTTCTTTTTCTCGCTGTTCTTTTAGTTTATCAAGTTCTTCTTGGGATAATTGAAGTTTTTTAACTTTCTCTATAAAAGCATCGAAATTCTTTGGTGCTAAAAAAGAAAGGTCTGAATAATCACCTACCTTTTGTCCTGCACCTAGATTGCTTTTGGAAATATAATAAACGCCAATTTCGTGACGAATTTTCCCTCTTTCGCTTTTGTAACCTGTCATTCCGATAGCGATAATATCGGTGTAATTTGTATGATGAAGCAAAGCATTTGCATAATGAACTGCACCATTTACAGCAAATGAATTAATGTTTTTAAAATTAGGTTCATTTTTAGTGTTTCTGTTTTCAACTTGTCCTTCTTTGTCAAGTTTCACGAGTTTGTCTTTATAACCTTTGTACTCTATAAGAATAGGGTAGTAGTCTAAATTTTTATTTTGGAGTAATATTTTAGCATCTGGTCGATTTGCGCCTGTTCCACCATTTTTAGTGAAGTAGTCAGAAAGTGCTTTGTCAATTTCAGCATTTACAGATTCTTGCTCTAGTTTATAAGGTAATTCATATGATTTTAGCCATCCGTTCGCTAAATCTGCAATATTTGGTTCTATTGATTGTGCCATGTGTTTTAGTTACTCTGTTAACTTACTTTTTTCTATGCTCTAAAGTTAAATTATTTAATCTTGTTTTTGGTCTATTCTGTTGGTTTTTCAATTAGTGTAAAAGTATTAACAATAGAAGCTTTTGTTCAAAACTCTTATTATTTTCCATAAAAGTAAAATAAAGATTAAATACATGAACTGTGTATTCTCATAATTTGCAAAATAAATATTTTAAAACGTTAGAAATTTAATTGAATTCAACCTCAAAACCAAAAAAAATCAAACACTTTTAAAACTTCATGTCTTAGTACCAATTTTCTTTTTTCGGCTTCTTTTTCTGAAATATTTCTACAACTAGACAATTAATTTATTCGTTGCTTCTCTGATATCTTGTTTAGCTATTTTCAACGGCTATATTAGTATTAAAAAAAACCTATATTTGTTAACTAAAATTTTAAAACATGAAATTCAATTTTTTAATCTTAGTAAGCTTTTGCATACTATCAACTCAAAATATTCTATCTCAAGAAAATAAAAGTAAAAAAGATATTATCGTATTTAATGATGGATCTATAAAAAAAGGGTATATAGATATCAGTTCTATATGGAGAAATTTTTCTTTAGATAAAAGAGTTGAACTTTGTGATAAAAAAGGTAATAATTGTGAAAAGTTTAAAAAGAAAGAAATAAAAGGAATGGTAAAATATAGTGATGAACCTTTTAAATATTTATATGTAATTGATGCACCTAAAGTTAGAGACTCTCTTCTTTTTAAAATACTATATTCCAAAAAGGGAAAATTACCAATTCCTGGAAGATTAATATATAGCGGTGAAAATTATGACTTTTATTATATTGAAGCTCATAGTTCAGATAGATATGTTCATTCTTACTTAAGTGTTACTAAAAAAGATAGTAAAGAAATTGTATTTAGTCATGCGTATAAATATAGTATGAGAAAAAGTCTTAAAACATTATATAAATATTTTGATAATTGTGATATACTAGAAAAAGATTCAAAAAAGAAAAATAGGTATTTAGAAGAAAATACTTCATTTGAATACTATTTTAAAATCATTGATAAATGTGCAGGATGATGATTTTCGGTAGTTCATTCAACTTCAAACCCAAAAAAGTCAAGCACTTTTAAAACCTCATGCCTTAGTATTAATTTCCTTTTTTTGGCTTCAACTTCAGATATTTTACGACAATCGGCAATGACTGTATTCATAACGATTCTAGCTTCTTTCCTTGAAATACCAAAAAGCATCCTGCGAAGTTCAACTTTCCCCATTGTTTGTATGTCTTCTTGTTTTATCATATTTCTGATTAAAGTTTAGTAATATTACTTTTTGTAAATAAATTCTTTAAATTAAATGTTAAATTTTGTAGGTTTTTTTAATAAATTTATTATCTTGATAAAATGTCATTTTATATAGACATATTAACAATAACAGTAGGTGTGTTTACTTTAATGGATTTCATGAGAAAAATATATTTATATTTCTTTCAAAAAGCCATTGAAGTTGAAGCTATATCTCATTCTACCCTGTCTAAAAAAAAAAATCATTTTTTTACGAAAACGTTTGAAATTTTTAAAAAATGTTAATTCTTGTCTATTTAGGTCATTTTTCATTACACCATAAATGTTAAAGGTTTAATTAATTGATATTTATTCAATTTTTTATAAAAAATAACATTATTCCTTTATTTAATTTTAAATTGATGTATAACTTTTAAACTTTAATTAATCTTTTCTTTTTAATAACACTCTTTTGTTTATCCAAACAACTTCGGTTTTCCTGCGGTTAGGTTGTCATACACATCAACTCTGAAAAATTGACCCCTATGAAGCTTTACAAGTCTATTTAGCATTTGTTGTGCTAGTAATCTTTCATCTTTAAACTTTCTGTCCTCAGCTTGAAAAGAGTAGTACACAGGATTTTGAATGTTTCCAAGTTTGTACGACATTAAAAATACCATCCGAAGTCGGGAACAGTTTCCACAAGCAGTTCTTGTTTTGTTGCTGCATTTACACGTTTTGTTGCTACTCATATAAATCAAATTCTTTGTTCGTTAATAAATTTAGCAATCTCGGTACTTCGCCAATGAAGTAATTCGGAATGCCTTTGTTGGTTTCTATGTATTTGTATACTTGTGGTAGTGCTATTTTTCCTTTGACATACAGTTTAACTTGATCTCTTACTTTTTCCTCGTTGGTTTTTTGTCTGCGTCTTGCGCCAGCTTTCCCTGCGTTTAGTTGCTTGCGTGTTGCACGTAAATCTTGATACTTTTGATATTGTTTTAGCCACTCCACCGTATAGGCAAATCCGCCCTCACTTGGAAGCTTACGTGTTGCATCAAAATAAATACACGGAAAATGTATGCGATACACCTTTTTGCTCTTAAAAAAACGTTTTGCACGACCAATACGGTAGACTAAAAAGCCAAACAGATACAACAATGTTTCCTTTCGTGGAATGCTTCCGTTTGGATTACGCAAGTACTCATCATCAATTTGAATGTATGCTTTGTGCCAACTTCCGTAATACACATTTTTACCTTTCCAAATCGGCGCAGCTATTTTGATAAATAGCTGCAACAAAAGTTCTCTAAATTCTTCTTTGGACATTACGCCGTTTATAGATTCCGTGTCCAAACGTCTGGTCATGTTGGAAGACGAAAAGCTGTAATTGTCATAATGATGGGCGGTTAGTGCGTTTAAAAAAACGGTTTTGTATAAGATTTGATTTCTCAAATACTCTGACAACTCATTTTTTGGGAAATTTTCGCCGCCGCTTAGTTTGCTAGCGTTTTGATTGGAAATTTTTTGATGATTATCATTTGTGGTGTTCTTGTAAGTGTTCTTGTTTTTGCTGCTATTTTCAGCAGCAAATGAAACCACTTCCTTATCATGGGAATGGTTATCAACATTCCCTACTTTTTTTATTATTTCTTTAGTAAAAGTTCTTGTATCTACACTATTATAAGGAACTTTTTTCCTAAAAAGATCGCTAACTTGTTGATTTTCAGTAACGGATTTTCGGTTGTCACGAAAGACAAAAATCGCTTCATTTATAAAGTAATGAACAGGCTTTTTAGAGCCTTTAAATTGGTATTTAACCAGTACACCTGCTTTTCGTAATCTATGTATATGATTGCGAATGGTGCGAGAAGAATATAGTATTCTTTTCTCTCCTTGTTTTTTAAAATTGGATATTGCGGTAGAGGTTATTTGCGCTTTTGGAAAAGAAACATTCACATCGCTTCCAAGACTTTTTAGATGTTCTCTAAGTTCAGCTAATTGCTTGGCGTAAAGCCATAAAATTACTTCAAATATACTTTCTTGTGGTTGCTTCACTTCTTGATGATTTTTTTTCTTTAAAAAAAGCATACCGCCGTTGGTTGTTTCAACAAGGGCGTTGTATTCAAGGATGGACAACCATTTGTGTTGCGTATCATTTGTTTGTAGCTTTTCAAAATCTTTTTGTGCAATGACTGTTTGTTGCGATAGTTTATAGCACTGTATAAATGATGCAACGGTGTTATTATATTCCTTTACAGCCTTATTCAAACTCGGAACTTTTGCATTGTAAGTGTTTATATAAATGCGATAGCGTTGCATTGTTTCTGCTTTATCTTCCGATAGGAAATACGGACATTGGATAGCGTTTGGTATGTGATTACTTATTAATTGCATGAAGCATACATTTAGCGGTTAAACAATCGTAAGTATCTTCTTTTTGATAAGAGTTTGTGAGCGATTCATATGCAACACCGTACATATTTAGCACAATGCTATGAAATACAGTTGTTCTGTGTATTTTGACAAATTCGTCATCGGTTTTTGCAACATGTATCATAAATTCAATATGACCTACGTATTTACTAATGAGAATGTCAAAGAATGAATCTATGGTTTGGAGTGCCATAAAATCTATTAATTCTTTTTTAGTAAACCCGAATGCAGCAAAGTGATTTTTATACATAATAGCGCACGCTTTTGGTGCTGTTAATTTGTTCGTAGTCATGTATCGAAATTATTAACGTGAATAGTCACAAGCGTTTTTAAACAAACGCCTGTGAAATTCACTTCTTTAGATGAATTGCTCATCATTCGTGGCTTTTTCTAAATCATTGTTGCTTACAATTTGTCCTTTGGATAACACGCTAAAGCCGTCTCGTGTCATTCCGTTGGCTTGTTTACCAAACCCTTTGTAATCTCTTAACTGGTTTTTAATGCTAATTCTGAGTTTAATTCTACGTTTTGTTGCCATGTATTGTTAATTTTAATCGTTATTTATATAAGTAGCAAGGATACTGTCCATTGCTTCTTCAAGTGATATTATTTTCTTTTTCTTACTGACTTTTTTTTGATTTGGTTGCTTTATTCCCAACATTTTATATAGTATTGGCAACTCATCTTTCGAGAGTGCCTGTATTACATTATATGCGGTTGCTGCTTTCAATAGTGTTCAGTAAAAATAGTTCTACTATTTATTTGATGTAGGATTTAACCTATTTGTATTATTCTAATTGCATTTAAAATCATATATTTGTTTCGAAATAAAGACTATAATTAGAATTATTTAGTCAAATATAGAATAATTTAGAATTAAATAGAATATTTATTCTAAATTTAACATTTTCCTGTATGATTGAATTTAAAGAAGCGTTGGAGTATTTAAAGAAGCGTGAAGTGACTGCCAATGAATTGGCTAATCATTCAAAACTTAGTGCGGGTTCACTTTTTAAGGTTTTAGATGGCACTACAAAAAAACCTAGAAGAAATACCAAAGATGCGGTTATTGCCTATGCTAAGGTTTTAATGGAAAAGAATAAGGAAGTTTTCGATGGACATACTTTATCTAGTAGTGATAAAAGTATACTTGATAAGAAAGATAAAAATTATATTAAAAAATTAGCATTAGAGGTTCGTGCTAATAAAGAAGCGTTGCTAGCTGAACAATCATTTAGAGACATGATTTATATCGAAGCTTTGAAAATGGCATTGCTTGCTAAAGATGGGGAAAGTATAAGCATGCAAAAATTGATGAATTTAAACAAATAGTGATTATCATTCTTCTTCATCTATGATGTTATCAAACGACACGTGAAACGATAGTTGTTTATTAATTGCGTCCACATACATATCAAAAGGAATGTCGTCAGAACTCATTTTTTTAAACAATTCCTGTATTTCTTTTTGATCTTGAATCCTTATATTTTCTTCTAAGGCATCAAGTTTTCGTTGTATGTTTTTTTTCTTTGACTTTTTATTTTCTTTCATATTCAAGCAAACAATCATTTCGAATGATTGTCCAAGATTTATGAAATCAGCTTGGGGAAGCTTTATAGAACAACTTTCATAGAAAACAAAAGTAAAATATGATTCCTTGTTTTTACGGGAAACCGTACTAAAGTTGCGTTAAAACTTAACGTCAATTTTTATGCCATATTGCATCTTAAAATTCAATAGTATAAATATCTCCGTAATCTTCTGGCAAAGTTGCACCAATATCACGCAAGTAATTTTTAAGTCCTGCAATGGATTTGTGTCTAGTGATTGACATTAAGCGGAAAAGAATTTGATCGTGTGGCATTTTTTGATCTCTCAGCGACTTAAAAATATTAATTGCAGCTGTATGTCTAAATGAATACAAAGTATGTTCCATATCGAGTCCTAGTGGCTCTCTAACATTTGTGTGAAATCGTTTTGAGAAATATCCCGATTTGTTGTCTTCATCAATATCCCATGCAGCAGGATGACCAAATCGTGTAATTAGATAATCATTACGATCATATTTTTCAATATTCATTGCTCGTATGATATCTTCCAATTCTTTTATGATTGGAATCGCTGTTTGTGATTCTACTTTTGTACCAATAAAAATTCGTTTCGAATCCAAATCGATATCCTTGATTTTAATATTACACACTTCTTTATTTCTTAAAAAGGCATACGACATAAATTGAATAAATATTCTTAAGTACGAATCATTCGTATCTAAATGCTTGCGAATTTTTTCTACTTGCTTGTTTGAGAAAGGTTTATTTTTCTTTGGCGTACTTTTCTTTTGTTTTATTGTGCCAATAAAGTTGCTAGGAATAATTCCATCATTCTCTAATACGGTAAATAATGAGGATAGGGTAGCCCTGTAATTATTTTTTGTTTTCGCTGCTAGTGGCTTGGATTTTTCAGCTTTATTTTTTGGCTTTGTTCTCAGTTCATTCAAAAAAGACGTTATGTGGTTTCTTTTCAATTCACTAATATCTTTATGCAATACCTCATTTTCTGTGAGCCATTCAACAAATCTAGTATAGTGACCTTTCATTGAACCTGCTGTTTTTTTCGCCCAGTCTGGTTCTCGTTGCTTTAATGCAAAAGCAAGTGCTTCTTTTATTGTGTAGCCTGTATTTGGAGTTGCAACGTGTATTACTTTTTCAGTTGTATCGTTTGAACCTTGAAGTTTTTCTTGACGTTCTTTGTTTTGTTGATTAGTATCATAGGGAGAAAATCCATCTTTTAATAATTTGAGTAATGCTTTGCGATATGTATTTAGAAAATCCATTCGTTCAGCTCTATTTTTTAACCTATTTGCGCCTTTGAAGATCGGTTTTTGTTTCTTCATTTTCCCATCTTCGGGATTTCTGTAATAGAAATAGACATACCAACGCTTTGAAAGATCGCCTTTTGCGTCATATATTTTAGGCTCTGAATAATTTTGTTTTGCCATAGAAATATACTCGTTTACATACTCGTTTGTTAAAATTTGCTCAAATGTAGGCATAAAAAAACGGTTTTCCAAAGTGGAAAACCGTATAAACACTGACTTTATCTGTTGTAGCGAGAACGAGAATTGAACTCGTGACCTCCGGGTTATGAATCCGACGCTCTAACCAACTGAGCTACCTCGCCTGCTTTGCGGCTGCAAATATATAAACATTTTATTTCAGAGCAAATAATACACGATTTTTATTTTTTTTATTCTTTTCCTTTTAAACTAAGCAATTAAATGTATATATTGTCAACAACATAATTATTAATGAAGCATGTCAGATAAAATTAAATACGAAATAGAATTCCCTATACAATCCTCTCCACAGCTTTTGTTTCAATACCTATCAACGCCTTCAGGATTGTCTGAATGGTTTGCAGATAACGTAAATTCAAGAGGAGAGTTTTTTACGTTTATATGGGATGATAGTGAAGAAACGGCGAAGCTCTTAGGTAAAAAGAATAATGAGCGTATTCGTTTCCGATGGGAAGAAGAAGAAGACTCTTCGTGTTATTTTGAAATGAAGATCGTAGTCGATGAAATTACCAAAGATGTATCTATAATTGTTACCGATCACGCAGATGAAGATGAAGTAGATGAAGGTAAAATGTTGTGGGAGAACCAAATAGGAAGCCTCAAACAAGTTTTAGGATCACGCTAAGAAAAACATTTATAAAAACTATATTTGCCTTGATAAAATCAAGGCTTTTTTTATGGTAAATTTTAACGGAAATATCAGCGAAGAAATAACAATACTAAGTGTCGAAAATAGAGGATTAAAGTATGGAGATTCACTCTTTGAAACCCTAAGAGTTGTCGCAAATAAAATTCTCTTCTGGGAAGACCATTATTTCAGACTCATGGAATCAATGCGGATTCTGCGAATGGAAATTCCGATGAACTTTACAATGGAATTTCTAGAAGAAGAAATTCTAAACACATTAAAAGCAAACAAACTCACAAATGCGCGTGTTCGTTGTACAATATTCAGAGGAAATGGTGGATTATATTTGCCAGATTCCAACGAAATTGAATATATAATTACAGCAAACGAATTAAATTCTCCATTCTATTTACTCTCGGATGCTTCCTGCGAAGTGGATTTATACAAAGATTTCTACATCAACAAAGGATTGCTCTCCACACTAAAGACGAATAACAAAATTATAAACGTATTAGGAAGCGTCTACGCGAAAGAAAACGATCTTGACAACTGTTTGTTGGTGAATGAAGATAAAAGCGTTGTAGAAGCTCTAAATGGTAATATTTTCTTGGTAAAAGGAAACGTCATCAAAACACCACCAATTACAGATGGCTGCCTAAAAGGAATCTTGCGAAAGCAATTGCTTGAAATTCTAGAAAAAATACCAGATTACGAATTAAAAGAAGAAAGCATTTCGCCGTTTGAAATTCAAAAAGCAGATGAATTTTTCATCACAAATGTCATTCAAGGAATAGTTCCGATTACGAAATATCGAAAAAAACAGTTTGAAACTTCAGTTGCAAGAGATTTATTAGCAAAACTAAATCTGAAAATTCGATTAGGGTAAAAACTGAATTTGGTAGAATGTTACGCAAAATAGCTAAATAAATACTACATGTTATATGAACTCATTCTTTTTCTTTTGTTCCTTAATTGAACATTGAACATTGAACATTGAACATTGAAATTTGAAATTTGAAATTTGAAATTTGAAATTTGAACATTGAGCGGAGTCGAAATGTGTGCGAGCAAAGAAAATGAAAATAATATACTGGAAATGAAGTGTTCAATTCAAAATCTTCTTGAAGATACATGAAGCTTCTTTAGTAGAAGTTACGCGAAACCAACGTTAATTATGACTCGGATCTTCTGGCGCATTCGACCAAATCAAATATTCACCGCCAAATTCCATCATTTTATTACGCCAAATAGATTTGCACGACTTAGAAATGATCTCTTCCTTAAATTCATTCTTAACAATAATCCATGAATTAGAACTCAATTCTTCCATCAATTGATTGGCATGCCAGCCAGAATATCCTAAGAAAAACTTAATATCGTCTTTATCCAATTTGTCTTCTTCCAAAAGCTTTGCAACTGACGAAAAATCGCCTCCCCAAAAAATTCCAAGAGAAATTTCAATGCTATTTGGAACCAAGTGTGGAATTTTATGAATAAAATATAAATTATCTTGTTCAACAGGTCCACCATTATACACTTTGAAAGAAGTTTTTGCGTTCGAAAACTGTGGAATCAAGTCAGAAAGATTCACATTTAGCGGTTTATTTAAGATGAAACCAATAGATCCTTGGTCAGTATGATCAGCTAGTAATACAACTGATCTATTGAAAGATACGTCTCCAATAATGGATGGTTCGGCAATTAAAAGATGTCCTTTACTGGGTTTTAAGGCTACCATTTATAATTTTTTAGGATAATTAAAGCTATAAAAAAAAAATGGAATAATCAAATTTGTCGCGCCTTTGACTACATATTAAACGCAAAAAAGCACTCAAATTGAGTGCTTTTTATAATGTATCTAGTACTTATAAAATACTAATTGTTTACAGCATTTCCTAAATCAGATCCAGCTTTAAACTTTACTACTTTCTTAGCAGCAATCTTGATAGTTGCTCCAGTTTGAGGATTTCTTCCGTCTCTTGCAGCTCTTTCCGATACTGACCAAGATCCAAATCCTACTAAAGAAACTCTTCCACCTTTTTTCAAAGCTCCTTCTACATTTCCTAAAAATGATTCCAATGACTTCTTTGCTGCAGCTTTAGAAATTCCTGCGTCAGCAGCCATTGAGTCAATTAATTCTGTTTTGTTCATAATTGTTGAATTATTAATTGTTGGTTAAACATTATTTTTTAAAAGCAATACAAATTTATACGGATTTCCTTCTCATGCAAGTAATAGCACGGGAAAACCGCCTTTTTGTTGATAACTTCATGCGATTGTTAATAAACCTAGCTATATTTTATAGGTTTTGTCTCGTATCACTAAATATAAGGGTTACGAGACTTTTGCATCTTTTTCGAATTTAAAACCATTTAAAAGTGCCAAAATTTCCATCTTACGCTTTCCTGGAAGTTGAATTATTTTCAAAAGTAAATACCCGTTTTTTACCGCAACTTTGATTTCTTTTTTAGAGGAAATTACACTTCCCGTTTCATGCGAATGCGATTCCAAAACCTTCTCTACTTCATAAATTTTAATTGCATACGTATCTTCTCCATTATATAAGGTTGTCCAAGATGCTGGATATGGACTCAAACCACGAATCCTATTATATATACTATCTATACTTTTTGTCCAATCGATCTCACACGTTTCTTTATGAATTTTATATGCCGTTTTAATTTCTTCATTTTGTGGTTGAATAGTCGTTGTTACTTCATTCTTTTCAATATGCTGAGCAGTCTTTACAACCAAGCCGCTTCCAAGGTTCATTAACTTGTCATGTAATAAACCTGCATTTTCATTTGGATCAATAGGAATTTCTTCTTGAAAAATGATTGCGCCAGTATCAATTTTCTCATCAATAAAGAAGGTTGTCACGCCAGTTTTGGTTTCACCATTAATAACTGCCCAATTTATTGGCGCCGCGCCTCTATAATCTGGAAGTAACGAAGCGTGTAAATTAAACGTTCCGTATTCGGGCATTTGCCACACAACTTTCGGAAGCATTCTAAAAGCAACCACAATTTGTAAATTCGCGTTTAACGCCTTTAATTCAGCGACAAAAGATGCTTTTTTTAAATTCGTTGGTTGTAAAACGTTCAAATTATTTTCTAATGCAAACTTTTTCACCGCAGACTCATTCAACTTACGTCCGCGTCCTGCAGGTCTATCTGGCGCAGTAATTACACCAACTACAGTATAATTTGCGTCCAAAAGTGCTTTTAATGTTGCAACTGCAAAATCGGGCGTTCCCATAAAAACGATTCTTAAATCTCTCATATATTATAAGGTATACGTATTTGTTTCTGTTAATTTAATTTTCTCTGCTTCCAAAAGTAATTGAATAATTCCTAATATCAGATGTTCTCTATATGGCAAAACAGTACAAATTTCGGTTGAAGTTAATGCGTTTGCTTTCAATACTTTTAAAATATCATCATGAATAAGCATTTGCAAATCTTTATCAGGAGCTGCCGTTTTTTGTCTTTTGCAGACAGAACAAATGCCGCAAGCAATTTTTGAAACTTCTCCGAAATAGGAGAGAAGCTGTATATTTTTGCACGTTTCTGTATTGTCAATATAATTGATAACCGATTGAACGCGTTTCTTTTTTAATTCATTTTGATGACGAACGTCTTTTGCGATCGGATTGATGGTTTTGTCATCTTCACGCGCGACTAAAAACGTGATTTCCGCGTCAGTTTGCAATTCTTCCAATAAAATCACTTCATCTTTTGCCAACTGTTGAATCGTCTCGTGAATTTGACTCTTTTGCAATCCTAATTTTTGTGATAAGAATGTTGTATTAATGT
Source organism: Kordia antarctica (assembly GCF_009901525.1). Classification (NCBI taxonomy): domain Bacteria; kingdom Pseudomonadati; phylum Bacteroidota; class Flavobacteriia; order Flavobacteriales; family Flavobacteriaceae; genus Kordia; species Kordia antarctica. The sequence goes on along the minus strand of NZ_CP019288.1, from coordinate 1,302,435 downwards.
TTATTTTTTGCTCAAAAATGCCGCCGTAGGTTCGTAAAATTGCTTGTGTAATCAAACTCAAATGCGGATGATTGTCTAAATAATTCAACAAATTAAACTGATCTACTATAAATTTCAAGGTTGTTTTCCGATGAAAATTCTGCGAAAGCTGAATCAAGCTATGTCTATCTAATAATTGTAGCGCAGAATATGTTTTTTGTGATGGAAAACGGTACACTTTACAAAAATCATTAAAAGCGAGCGCATGTTTGGTATCATAACCTTCGCCATACGCAACTTGGAAGAAGCTACATAGTTTTCTGAAAACCTGTTTCAAAAAATCAACATCAGGTAAATTATGAATGAATTGTTTTTGTAATTGTTGAATATCGTTTTGATCGGTTAAAATAATTGCGTTTGCATATTCGCCATTTCGTCCTGCGCGTCCTGCTTCTTGATAATAACTCTCCAAACTATCGGGCAATTGCACATGAATCACGTTTTTAACATCAGGTTTATCAATGCCCATTCCGAAGGCATTTGTTGCCACGATCGTCTGTACTTTTCCGTTCAGCCACTTTTGTAACGCCTTTTTTTTCTCTTCTGACGAAAGTCCGCCATGAAAATAAATACTTGTAAATCCTTTTCGTTGCAATGCTTCGTGAATTAGTACTGTATTTTTCCTGTTGCGCGTATACACAATACACGGTTGCGGATATTTGCGCAAGGTTTTCTCAATAGTAAGCACTTTATTTTCTGTTTGTAAAACTGTATACGCTAAATTTTCGCGTGTAAACGATTGCTGAAAATTTTGAACATCTTTTAAATGTAAATTTTCTTCAATGTCTTGAACGACCTTTGGAGTTGCTGTTGCTGTAAGTGCAATACACGGAACGTTTGGCAACAATTCGCGTAATGTATTAATATTTCGATATGCGGGACGAAAATCGTTTCCCCATTGCGAAATACAATGCGCTTCATCAACGGCAATCAAATTCACGTTCATTTGCTTGATGCGTTCCTGAATCATTTCTTGTTGCAAACGCTCGGGCGAAAGGTATAAAAACTTGTAATCGCCATAAATGCAATTATCTAACAATGCGCCAACTTCGTCATTTCGGAGTCCGCCAATCAGGGCAATTGCTTTAATTCCATTCACTTTTAAATTCGCTACTTGATCTTGAATCAGCGCAACTAATGGCGAAATTACAATGCAAATTCCGTCTAATGCCAACGCAGGAATCTGAAAACAAACCGATTTTCCGCCACCAGTTGGCAACAATGCTAACGTATCTTTTTGTTGAATAATCGCATCAATAATTTCGGCTTGCAACGGACGAAACGAAGTATGTCCCCAATATTTTTCGAGAAGCGCAAGCGGTTTGGTCATTAGTTGTTTTTGAGTGTGTTTAGAATGAAATCGGCACGTTCTGAAACGCTTCCGAAAGGTACATTAATTAGTGAATATCCGTAACTTTCATAGGCAGAAGTTAGATACTTTTGAATCGTTTCTGCTTGTTCAAAACTTTCGTAACGTTCGTCATCTTGTTCGTAAATTTCTTTCCAAGGTGCGAGCATAAAGGTAACATCATAGGTGTAATTTTTGCATGCTTCACGGAAAACATCAGGATATTCGTCGCCAGTATAATCCATATATGCGGCAACATCGGGAATTCCTCTGTCGTAGAAAGTATATTCAACAGTTAAGTTTTCAGCATCGTTAAATTGCTGAATTCTGCCTTCGAGTAGCAATTCGCTAAACAATAATGGTTGCGTTAAAAACAATTGTTCAATGCCTTTTTTTTGTGCAGCTGCTGTGACTTCGCGTGAAATTTCATGAAAACACGTATGTCCTTGTTGTTCCAATTCGGTAATCAATGTAGATTTCCCCGTGCCAGGACCGCCGATAATGAGTATTCTTTTTGTGTTCAATCTGAATTGTTTATCGTACAAAATTACACAAATTGTGAGGAATATGAAATGTTTTTATTTTTGGTTACTGGTTACTGGTTACTGGTTACTAGTTACTGGTTGCTGGTTACTGGTTGTTTGTCATTCCTGCGCAGGCAGGAATCTACTTAGCCACGAATTCACGAATTTTTTTATGCTGAATTTTTACATTGAGTTTTTCGAAGTGTGATTTAGTATTTGTTTGTTATAACTAGTTATAATCTGAATTTTAGCTTGTTTATCGTCACGAGTTGAAAAATTCGCGATAGCGTGGGGCACGAGTTTAGAAATTTGCGATAGCGTGAATAGTTAAAAATTTTCTAAAATAAATTCATAACGCTCACTCTTTCTTGCTTTCTCTAAAACTTCCTTAATACTAGTATTTCTTGATTTTAAATCAATTAAATCTATATCATCGCCACCAGGTATAAAATATGTAATTTCTTTCTCGTTTTTTATTACATGAAAAGAAATTAGTTTCCAATCATAAATAGTCTCTCCAGATTTGAAAAGAATAGTCCATTCTCTCATCGGTATTCTGCCAACATTACCTTTTTTAGTTCCTAGAGCTAAATAGGGCTCAATACCCTTCCATTCTTCATCATTACCTTCAAAGTCTCTTCTGAGCTCTTTTATTAAACTTCCATTCTTGTCTAAATAATTTCCAACTTCGGAGGCAAATTTATTTTGCTGACTTTTTTCTTGATACTGGGCTATTTCATTTATTTCTTTACCATTTGCAAAGTTTGCATATAGTTCTTCCATATTATTTTCTCTAATAGCATAAATTATATCTTTAATCTTAGTTTGATATATTTTACTTTCAGATTTGACACAGCTAGATAAAGCTACTACAAGAATTATGATTAAGTATGATTTTCTCATGTTAAAGTATTTTTAAAAAATTGGTTATATAAAATTAGTTAATAATTTAGAAACTTTTCTACGGTTTCCCGTAACCACCTCGAGAATTTTTAATTTTTGACTCTAATTGCAAATTATTCCAACACAAAATTCGCAAAGCGAACACAATCAAAAAAACCAAACACCAAAAACCCAAAGAGTTCAAAAAATCCAAAAGCAAAGCACTCTAAAATAAAATGTATCTTTGCCATTCATTACAAAAAACACAGTATGAGTTCAAAAAACGATCCTAAAGCGTTTTTCAACAAACTAAAAATACAATTAGAAGATACCACAGAATTTCCGGCTATTTATTTGTATAAATTTATTGTTCCTTCTGAAGAAGAAAAAATAAAGCAAGTACATCAAATATTCAACAATATTGGTGCAGTGATAGACACTAAAAAGTCTTCAAAAGGAACATATACAAGTATTTCCATCACCGTAAATATGAAAAGTGCAGACGCTATTATTCAAAAATATAAAGAAGCAAGTGCCGTTGAAGGCATAATTTCTTTGTAATGAGTGGCGTTTTATAGTTTTTTTTAGTATTTTGCAAGTTCAAAAATAAATCTTCACGAGAACTTTATTTTACTTCAAGTATTTACCTTACAAACAAATTTCATTTTGATTGACCAATTAGAGTACAACACAGAGCGCAAACGATTGATTATTCCAGAATATGGACGACATATTCAAAAAATGATCAACCACGCCGTAGAAACAGAAGATGATGTAGAACGTAATAAAATTGTAAAATCTATCATTGGTGTGATGGGAAATTTGCAACCACATTTACGCGATGTACTTGATTTTCAACACAAATTATGGGATCAATTATTTATCATGTCAGACTTTCGTCTTGATGTTGATTCTCCATATCCGAAACCTTCGCCAGAAATTTTGCAAGAACGTCCCGAACCTTTAGGATATCCGCAAAATTTCCCGAAATATCGATTCTATGGAAATAATATCAAACGTATGATTGATGTTGCCAATAGTTGGGAAGAAGGCGAAAAGAAAGAAGCGCTGAAATATGCGATTGCCAATCACATGAAAAAATGTTACCTCAATTGGAATAAAGATACTGTTGATGATTACGTGATTTTCAGACATTTACTAGAACTAAGTAATGGTAAAATTGATTTGGCATCTAAAGAAGAAGACTTATCTGAGTCATCAAACTTATTGAAACAGAAGAAAAAGTTTTCAAGCAACAGCAGCAGTAATAACAAAAATCAACAGCGTAGTAAAAGTAACAACAACCGCAACAATAGAAAACGCTACTAACAAATTTCATTATTATATTTTATGGGGACTTTTAAGATTGAAGGTGGTCATCAGTTAAAAGGAAGTATTCAACCACAAGGAGCAAAAAACGAAGCTTTACAGATTCTCTGTGCCGTTTTGTTGACTTCTGAAAAGGTTACGATTAATAATATTCCTGACATTATAGATGTAAATAAATTAATCATGCTTTTAGGAAACTTAGGCGTGAAAATTCAAAAAAACGGACCTGGTTCGTACACGTTTCAATCCGATGATGTCAATCTTAAATACCTTGAATCAGAGCAATTTAAAGAAGAAGGAAGCGGATTGCGTGGTTCTATTATGATTGTTGGCCCATTATTATCGCGCTTTGGAAAAGGATACATTCCGAAACCTGGCGGCGATAAAATTGGACGAAGACGTTTAGATACTCACTTTGAAGGTTTCATAAAATTAGGTGCAAAATTTAGATATAACAGAGAAGATTATTTCTACGGTGTTGAAGCTAAAAGATTGAAAGGAACGTACATGCTTCTTGATGAAGCTTCGGTTACGGGAACTGCAAATATTGTGATGGCTGCTGTCTTGGCAGAAGGAACAACTACGATTTACAACGCTGCTTGCGAACCTTATTTACAGCAATTGTGTAAAATGCTGAACAGAATGGGCGCAAAAATAAAAGGTGTTGGTTCTAATTTATTGAAGATTGAAGGTGTCGAAAAATTAGGCGGAACCGAACACACAATGCTTCCAGATATGATTGAAATTGGAAGTTGGATTGGTTTAGCCGCGATGACAAAAAGCGAACTTACCATTAAGAATGTAAGTTGGGAAAACTTAGGTCAGATTCCAGATGTATTTAGAAAATTAGGAATTACCATTGAACGTAAAGGAGATGATATTTTTGTGCCAGCACATAAAGATGGGTACGAAATTCAAAACTATATTGATGGTTCTATTTTAACAATTTCGGATGCGCCTTGGCCAGGATTCACACCAGATTTACTAAGTATCATTTTAGTCGTTGCAACTCAAGCACGCGGAAGTGTTTTAGTACATCAAAAAATGTTTGAAAGTAGATTGTTCTTCGTTGATAAATTAATTGATATGGGCGCAAAAATTATACTTTGTGATCCGCACAGAGCAAGTGTTATTGGACACGATTTCACATCGCAACTCAAAGCAACCACGATGGTTTCTCCAGATATTAGAGCAGGAATTTCGTTGTTAATTGCGGCGTTATCTGCCAAAGGAACTTCAACAATTCATAATATTGAACAAATTGATAGAGGTTACGAAAACATTGACGAACGTTTGCGCGCAATAGGAGCGAAGATTATTAGAATGTAATCACTAACTATCCATAATACATAAAAGAGGTTGTCTGAAAAAGCTTAAACAACGTCATTACGAGAAATTTTTCATTTCGAAGTAATCTGTAAATCAATAACTTAAATTTAACAGATTGCTTCATTTCATTCGCAATGACGACTCTTTAGACAGTTTTTTTATAATAATTTTTTCAAAATTAATTCTTCGTAATCATAATTTCAACACGTCTATTTGCACCACGATCACGCCTACCTTTTTCTGGAAAATGTAACGGAGCCGAAAAAGCATAGCCTTTATGCGTTAAGCGATCTTTGGCAATTCCTCTGTGAATGAGGTATTTGTATATAAATTCAGCTCTATCTATGGAAAGTGTTTGCGTTCCTGTATCACTATTTAAAGCATCGCCATCTATATCACCGCCACAACATACGTGACCTTGAACTTCAATATGTATATCTCTATTTTTCTTGAGAAAACGCACGAGTTTTTCTAATTCTTTTCTAGAAGATTTTATAAGTGTGACGCGACCTGTTTTGAAATTAATTTTTCCCAAAGCATAGGAAGAACCCACGCGAAGTTCATTTAATGGAATTACATAAATATTTTCTTTGCGTTCTACAACTTTAGGTTTGCGATCATTTTTTGAAACCGAAATAGAAACTTTTCTATGTTTCTTGACACCAAGTCGTTCATTTTGTTTGATATCTTCCGTTGGTAATTCGCCTTTTGCTTCTTTTTCAATGGAATTGATAAGCGATTCATGACTTTTTTTTAAATAGTCAACTACGGAAGAAGCTCTGTTTTGTGACAATTCGAGATTGAAATTTTCGGTATCTACAAAATCGGTATATCCTTTAATGATAAAATTATACGTAATCGTTGTATCTAAATCGGCTAATTTTTCATTAATTTTTTGTTCATGAGTTGATGATAATGTAAACTTTCCCAAACCAAAATAAATGTCAAACTCAATTTCTTGCGCCTGACAGAAACTGATACTAACTAAAAATAAAAGAAGTAGTTGTTTCATGAATGTTTCACTTGGAATGAAAAAGATACAAAATTATGTCAAAACAGATGGACAACTGAATGAATAGTTAATGCTATATTATTTTTAAAAATTTTCAATTCCTTTTTTATATACTTCCAAACAGCGTTCACGCGCGAATTTGTGTTCTACAATTGGTTGTGGATACGTAAATTCTTGATAATCAGAAACCCATTTTTTGATATATTCATGTTCTTTATCAAACTTTTGAATTTGCGTTGTTGGATTGAATATTCTAAAATACGGAGAAGAATCGCAACCAGTTCCAGCAACCCATTGCCAGTTTCCAACGTTTTGTGCTAAGTCAAAATCTAGTAGTTTTTCAGCAAAATAGGCTTCGCCCCATTTCCAATCAATCAATAAATGTTTGCATAAAAAACTAGCTGTAATCATTCGAACTCTGTTGTGCATGTATCCAGATTCATTCAATTGTCGCATTCCAGCATCAACCAAAGGATAACCGGTTTTTCCTTCGCGCCAAGCTTTGAATTCTTCTTCATTATTTCGCCATTTTATTCCGTCATATTTTGACTTGAAATTGTTTGTCACTGACTTTGGATAATGCCAAAGAATCTGCATGAAAAATTCTCTCCAAATCAATTCTTTCAAAAAGATAGTATTTTCAGATTGCAATCCATTTTGGACACATTTCCGAACGCTAATCGTTCCAAAACGCAAGTGTGGACTTAGATTGGAAGTTCCGTCAATAGCAGGAAAATTACGTGTATCTTCATAATTATCTACAATATTTTCCGTCATATTGAACGGAATCACTTTAATGCTTGAAGTTGTAAATCCGATGTCTTTTAAAGAAGGAAAATCAACATCAATCTTTGCATAATTTTTATAATGTGAAACACAATCAACGCTTCTGTAATCTGAATCTTTTAGAGCAGCTAACCATTTTTTCGAAAACGGCGTGTATATGGAATATGGCTTTCCGTCTGCTTTTACAATATCATTTCGTTCAAAAATAACTTGATCTTTAAACGTTTTAAAATCAACATTTTCAGCAGTCAATAATTCCTTTATTTCCTTGTCTCTTGCAATTGCATACGGTTCGTAATCGTGATTCGTGTATACTTCCGAAATGTTATATTTCTCAATAAGTTCTTTGAAGATTTCTGACGGCTTTCCATGTTTCACTAAGAGCGAAGCATCTTGTTTTTGCAATGTAGCATGAATCTTTTCTAATTCTTGATGAATAAACGTAATACGCGCATCATCTTCGGGTAATTTTTCAAGAATATCACTATCAAATATAAATAGCGAAATTACCTTTTTTCCAGAAGTTAAAGCATTGTATAATCCAATGTTATCTTCTATTCGTAAATCTCTTCGATGCCAAAAAATTACATAATTATCCTTCATAAGTTCCAAATAGTTCAGTTAGTTTTTTGGTGCGATATTCAAATATTTCTTTCAGTTTCGGTTTTACCAAGATTGGATGCATCAATCTTCCTAAAAAGCCAAGTGGAATTTTATAATCTATAATATCTTCCATTTCTACGCCGCCCGGAATTTCTTTAATAAAATGCTTGTGATGCCACATACTATACGGTCCAAAACGTTGCTCATCTACAAAATAATGCAAGTGTTTTACCTGTGTAATTTCCGTAACCCAATGCGTTTTAATGTTTAGTATAGGTGTTACAATGTATTGTATAATTTGACCAGGATACATTTTGCCAATATCTTCCGTAAGAATGTCAAAACTCATATAATCTGGTGTAATGGTTTTTAGATTTTTAGGATCTGATAAAAAATCCCATGCCTTTTCAAGAGATATTGGAAAGTTTTGTTTGCTGTGTAATCGATACACAATTCCTTTAGTGCTAAATTTTTGCATAGGTCTTAATTGTTAAACAGAATATAGCCATTTAATGAACAGGCGACAATAAGCCAACCTAAATAAGGCAGTATAAAAAGGGTATAATTTTTTAGGTGTGATTTATAGTTGAACGTGAAAAAAGCAACTAATACCGTTAGTAAAATTAGGTTTATTATTCCTAACGCAATCATATGCTGGTTGAAGAAAACGTAATTCCAACTTACATTTAATACAAATTGTACAGCAAATAATGCGAGTACCGTTTTTGTATTTTTTACTTCAATTAGTTTTGCCATATATATGGAGAAGCAAATCATAATTGTTGTCCAAGCAAAACCAAAAACCCAACCTGGTGGCGTCCAAGGAGCTTGGTTCAAATTCGTATACCAAGAGGTTTGTGGACCATTTTCCATTAAAATAGTTCCTATTCCTAATGCACCAAAATTGATAATTAAAAATACGGCTAATCGAATATAAAATTTCATAACTTATAATTTTAAACTTACGATACCACAATCGATAGCGAAAATTTGTCCAGAAACTGAACGTGATTTATCAGAAATTAAAAAATCTGCCATATCAGCAACTTCTTGTGGTTCTAAGAATTTTTTTAACGGATGACGTTCTTTGATATTTTCAACCATTCTGTCATTTCGTAGCAATTTGCTCGCTAAATCTGTATTGGTAATTGTTGGAGCAATAGCGTTTACTCGAATCGTTGGTGCCAATTCAGCAGCCAATGATTTTACCAAACCTTCAACAGCAGATTTTGCTGCCGAAATACTTGCATGAAAAGGCATTCCTAATTTTGTGGCTACAGTACTAAACAATAAGATATTTGGGTTTTTTCCTTGTTTTAGAAGAGGTAAATATTTTTGAATTGCTTTTACAGCACCAATTACATTAATTTCGAAATCGTTCTTAAAATCTTCTATTTTGAGTCGTGCTATTGGTTTCAAATTAATGCTTCCAGGACAATAAATAAGTGTGTCTATTTCGTTTATTTCAGGAAGTTCATCTTCAAGAATGTCACAACTATAATGTGTGAAATTATTTGAAGTAATTTCAGGACTAGTTCTACTAATATTAATTACATTATGGTTTTCTAACTGCGATTTTACAATGGCAGCTCCAATTCCTTTACTTCCTCCAATTATGACTATATTTTTCATCTATATTTTGTAATTTTAGTACAATAATTGCACTAGAATGCAGTGCTAACAGTGTAAATAACCGTTAGCGTACTGCAATTCCGTAAGATTTTAGTGTATTATAAACGCCTCTCGTACTTCTTTTTCAAAGTCGTTAATCGCTTCATGATTTCCATGATCGCAGGATCTTGCTCTTCCTTGTAAATTTCGTTCAAACCTAAGATTAAACGTTTTGCTTCGCGAGAAGCTCCAATTTTATCACTTCTTGATATGAACCTTGTTTCCTCAAAGGTTTTTACATCTGAAAAAAGAGTTTCCATAATTTAATTATTTATAAAGTTTTGTAATTCTATAATTTTATTTGGTGTATTAAATACACCGCCGTAATAAGATGTAATTGTTGAGGAAGAATCGTCTTTAACTCCTCGTGACGATACACACAAGTGTTTCGCATCAATAATTACTGCTACGTTTTCAGTTTGTAATATTTCGCATAAATCAGTAGCAATCTGATTGGTAAGGCGTTCCTGAACTTGAGGTCGCTTTGCGTAATATTGAACAATCCTGTTAAGTTTCGATAATCCAATTACTTTGCCCGAAGATACATAAGCTACATGAGCTTTTCCCATGAACGGAACAAAATGATGTTCACAATTTGAGTAAAATTGGATGTTTTTTTCAATAAGCATTTGATTGTATTGATATTTATTATCAAACAATGCAATTTTTGGTTTGTTTTGCGGATTTAACCCTGAGAAAATTTCTTCTATGTACATTTTAGCAACTCGTTTTGGAGTTCCTTTTAATGAGTCGTCAGTTAAGTCTAATCCTAACGTTTCCATAATTTCCGAAAAGTAATGTGCAATTTTTTGCTGTTTATCTTCATCGGATATTTTGAAAGCATCTGAACGCATTGGAGTTTCCATACCTGTAAGCAGGTGTTCGTCTCCAATCTCTTCATGAGCAAAGCCATTTAAAGAAGTAGCTTCATCATTTGAGTGATTTAAAACGTCAGCAGTTTTCATATATTTAAGAATGTTTAATTATTTTTAGATAAAGTTAAACAAAATAAAGATGAAAAGAAAAATTCCTTGCTCATTTTATTGATACAAGTATAAAGAAAAATTATGGGAGTTTTAGCGCTTCGAGATTTTATTATTACTTATACTTCTCTGACGTGAACATTTAAAGCGTCCTTCAGTAAAATCACGCTTCTTTTCATGCTTAGTTTTGCGACCAGAAACACGTTTTCTCCAAAGGTTGAAACTTGATCTTTTTAGGTGGTTTCGCATCAAATGAATGACTTCTTGTTCTTTCAATCCAAATTGAAACTTTATCGCATCAAAAGTGGTACGATCTTCCCACGCCATTTCTATAATTCGGTCTATCTGTATTGGGTTTAAATTGTGATTCATACGCCGTAATAATCTGTTGTGTTTAATACTGTATTTTTTTGCGCAATCATTTTTTCGATAAACGCTTTGTTCTCTTTGAAGAGTTTATTTTTATTGAATTGAATAAAATTTCCATTTGCATGAATACTGAAATAAGCAGACGTATAGATGTGCAATCTGTAATACGGAACAATCCAAGAAAAGCTATTCAGTTTTTTGTGAATGTGGATTAAAATTCCTTTTGGCCGCAGTTCAATACTTCCATAATTAAGATCGTCAACCGTATTCAAATATGATTTCATTTTTGGACTTACATTGCTGATTATCATTCGTTTTGAACCAATTCCTTTTAGTTTGATGCGTTGCAAAATTGTAAATTGTTCACCCAAATGTGTATCAATCAATCTTGAAGCTTCTTTGTCGGTATACGTGGTATTTACAATCATTACACACGTTGTTTTCTAGTAGTTAACGTATGCTTCCGTAAGATTCTGAAATTTTCTTCAATCACGGTATTTTCATCTTTCATGTGCCATAAAATATCACTTGCACGTTTTCTACTTTCTTGAAGATCTACAATTGGTTTTGGATAATTTTCTCCAAGAATAAAACCTGTCATTTGTTGTTCCATTTGTGTCATTCGTGAAGGTTCATGTACAAAAGCGATATCTAAATCTGCCAATTCAGGAACCCATTTTTTAATAAAATCACCTTCAGGATCGTGCGCCAAACCGTTTTTTATCGGATTGTACATGCGCACCAAATTAATTCCTGTTTCTCCAGCTTGCATTTGAATTTGCGGAAAATGAATTCCTGGCTCAAAATCTAAAAAATATTGTGATAAAATAGCGGTTGCTTTTTGCCAAGGTTGCCACAAATTATGTGTAAAAAATGACACAACCATTGCGCGCATTCTAAAATTCAAATAACCTGTTTCTTTCAAACATCGCATGCATGCATCGACTAGCGGATAACCAGTTTGTCCATTTTTCCATGCTTCAATATACTGTTCAGAAACTTGTTTTTTCAGTTTGCGATATCCTTTATTTAGGCTCACAAACTCCATTTTATCTTCCATTTCAAATTTCTGAATAAAATGTGCTTGCCAACGCAAACGCGAACCAAACGATTCCATTTGTCTTTTATGAATATTTTGATCAATACAACGTACGGTTTCTTGCAAAACTTGTCGCATAGATAAATTCCCCCAAGCTAAATAAGGCGATAAACGACTGCAACTTTTCCGCGCAAGTAATGGTTTTGAAATATGAAACGTATAATTTCGTCCTCGATCTTTAAAAAACGTGTTCATATATTTTAGCGCAGTTGTCGTTCCACCTTTTTGAAAAGGACTTGTTGCATCAGTTTCTAATTCAGGTGCTCGGAAAAAATATACGAGTTTTTGTACTTCTTCTTTTGTAAATAATTGTCCTTCTTTCGGAAGAAATGTCAATAATGGTTGATTCATAAAATCTTCCCATTTTTCTATCCAATCTGAACGATCTTGCAAACCTCTAAACACGCCATTATTTATATTTTCAATCCAAGTAATCATATTATTCACCAAGAAGCGTTTCAACATTTTATCACGATCATACGTAACTCTGATTCCAGTTTCTTGATGTGAATATAAGTGCGTGACTTTATAAGTTTCTTGAATGATTTGCAATGCTCTATTTACATTCGATTTAACAATCAATAATTCACTATTGTAAGTTGCCAATTTGGTGTTCATGTCTACCAAAGATTCTTTGATAAAGTTCCAATGGCGTTCGCTATAATGCGGATCATTCAATAGAATATCTTCAAAAACATATAAAAATAAAGTTCTTCTGCCAGATTTTAGCGCAGCATGAATCGCTTCATTGTCATGAAGTCGTAAGTCACGCTTAAAAAGGACTACATTAATTTCTATTTTGTTTTGAATATTCATTCGTTATTTTGATTCTTTCTTTACTAATTTATTAATCATTCCATTGAAAATTATCCCGTGAAACGGTAAAACTGCATACCAATACATGCGTCCCCAAATTCCTTTCGGTCTAAAGGTTGCGCGTTGATGTAATTCACCTTTTTCAATTTTAAATTCTAACCAAGCTTCACCAGGCAAACGCATTTCTGCAAAAAGCAACAAGCGTTTTTCTTCTTTATTGGCATATAAAACGCGCCAAAAATCTAATGGATCGCCAGCGTTGAGTTTTGTTGGATGTGTTCGTCCGCGACGCAATCCAATTCCGCCAAAAACCTTGTCTAAGTACCCGCGAATTTTCCACAAAAACGTTGCATAATACCAACCAGTTTTGCCGCCGATTGCCCAAATTTTATCAAGCGTTGCTTCTTCATCAATGATTTTGCGTTTTTTTTCATCTGTAAAACAACCATATTCAGGAACTTTAATATGCTGAGATATTTTTTCGCGAAAGCGTCCACTAATTAATGCATCTTTCCAGCTAGAAATCACACCATTTTGCTCAATTTTATTAAACGCAAGTTTTACAGCTTCTTTATAAGAAATTGGTTGAATGTCTAGTATTTCATTGATGTTGCTTGGCTTTCCAATGACTTCAACTTTCATACTATCTACCAAATTCATCGCCAATTTATACGAAGTTGTCGTGATGAAATACAACCAATACGAAGATAATTTTGGTGTCATTACAGGAACAGAAATAATGGTTCTTTTCAGCTTTCGAACTGCTGCAAATTGCATCATCATTTCTTTGTATGTCATCACTTTTGGTCCAAAAATATCATACGCGTTGTTGTATACTTTTTCGTTTCCAATTGCTTTAGTTAAGTATTGCAATACATTACGAATTGCAATCGGTTGCGATTTTGTATTGATCCACTTTGGCGCAACCATAATTGGTAGTTTCTCTGTTAAATCTCTAATAATTTCAAAAGAAGCACTTCCACTTCCCACAATAATTCCGGCTCTAAATGTCGTAAGTGCATAAGTTTTTGAAGCTAATATATTTTCTACATTTTTACGAGATTGTAAATGTTTGGATAATTGTTCATCATTCACAATTCCACTCAAATAAAGAACCTGTTTTACGTTGGTTTTTTCTAAACGCGTTTTGAAATGTTCTGCACAATCGCTTTCCATTTGTTCAAACTTTGACGATGAGGACATAGAATGAATTAAATAATACGCAACATCAATATCCGTAGGAATTTTGTCTAAACTACTGAGATTTAAAAAATCGACTTCGATCAACTCAATGCGTTCATGACTTGAAATTTCTTCAGGAACGCGCTGTTTGTCTCTTACGCAGCAAACTAAAGAATGTCCCATTTCTAATAAAATTGGAATGAGTCGTTTTCCGATATATCCAGTAGCGCCTGTAAGTAGAATTCGCATAGTTTATAATTTTTTTGGACGTTGATACGGATAGCGAATATGTTGTTTTGGAACCGCGTAGCCATCAAGTCCGTTTATAGTAGCAGTTTCTGCTTTTGCAAGATTTATAAAACCGTCTTCTTCTAGTATTTCATCATTTACATGTAAATGTTCAATTTTTGCAATAATTAGAATAGTTCCATTTTCTTCAATTTTGTATTCGTTTACGTATTGCATTCCAATTTGCACGCGACAGCCTTTTACATACGGCGCAAAAAAATCATTTTTGTATTCTGTTTTTAAATCTGTTTGATCAAATTCTGAAATTTCTTTTGGATATTTCGCAGACGTATGATGCGCATCTTTTGTAATGCTTTGATGAATATGATTTATGGTAAAAACGCCTGTTTCTTTGATGTTTTCGTACGTATTTCTAGGAACAACATCTGGACGCGTGATGAAACCGAGCAATGGCGGATTTGATCCTAAATGCGTTACAGAACTAAAAACGGCAACGTTTGTTTCGCCTTTTTTAGATTTTGTTCCAATTAAATTGGCAGATTTGTAACCCGAACAACTATTTATTAAGTTGATGCGATACAGTTTTTCCATTGCATCAATATCATCGCGCGTGATTGTTGTCATTAAAAGTTTTATAATTATTAATTTTGATGTCTTTCGCTTTCAAATCGTGCAATAAATTATACAATCCAAAAAATGTTCTATTCATGTAAATAAAGTGTTTGGAACCTCTATTTCCGTTCATGCTGCGCAATTTTGTGTCTTTTGCGAAACGTTCTCCGATAGCTGCAATTCTACCAAAAAATTCTTCATCAGAAAAATCAAAAACTTCCACATTAAAAGGTGTAGTAAATAAACCTAGTAACTCGTGAAACATCTCTGTGAAAAATACGATTTCTTCTTTCGAATCATCTTCGCGAAGAATTTCTAGTTCGTATAATTTTTTCGTAAAAAGGTCAGGATTGTCCAGCGTATTTTTATTCGCCAATTCAAAATATGGTGTGTAAAAATCTTCTGGAATTGCTTTCATACAACCAAAATCGAGTGCAATTAATTTATCATCTTCAGAAACTAAGAAGTTTCCAGGATGCGGATCTGCATGAACTTTACGAAATATATGAATTTGAAACATATAGAAATCCCAAAGTGTTTGTCCTAATAAATTGGACTTTTCTTGATCGGTATTTTTTGCTGTAAATTCAGAAAGATGTTCGCCTGTCATCCAATCCATCGTTATGATTCGCTCCGACGAAAGCGAATCATAATACGTTGGAAATAAAATGTTTGGCAAATGTTTACACGCTTCAGAAACTGCTTTACTTTGCTCAATTTCGAGTAAGTAATTGGTTTCTTCAATGAGTTTTTCTTCAACTTCTCTGAAATATCTATCAGAGCCTTTTCCAGTAATGTTAAACATTCGCATGGCAATAGGTTTTACAAGTGCCAAATCTGAGGAGATGCTTTGGGCAACTCCCGGATATTGGATTTTCACAGCAAGTTTCTTCCCGTCTTTTTCGGCAACATGTACTTGACCTATGCTAGCGGCGTTCATTGAAGTGGAATTGAATTTGTCAAAAATCTCACTTGGTGATTTGCCAAAATATTTTTTGAATGTTTTGATAACTAAAGGTGGCGATAATGGCGGAACAGAAAATTGTGATAGTGAAAATTTTTCCACATATGCACGTGGTAAAATGTTCTTTTCCATGCTTAGCATTTGTGCAACTTTTAATGCACTTCCTTTTAAGCTTTTTAAACCGTCATAAATATCTTCAGCATTGGACTCATTGAGTCGTTCTTTTGCTTTTTCTTCAGAATTGATGAGTTTGTCACCATAATATTTTAAATAGTTGACGCCAACTTTTGCGCCAGTCGTTACTAATTTAGTAGCGCGCTGAATTTTGGTAATTGGAATTTTGTCAATTGTTTTCATTACTATCGAATATCTAGTTTTTCTTTAAATAAAAATTTCCCAAAATCTACAATGCTTTTGAGCGGCGTGTAATCTATAAGGTCGAAGCTTGCATTTACAGATTTTTCAATGTATTGATCTGTTTTTTCAAAGCTTGGAGATGTGTCTTCTAACCAAAATTTCATCGTAAATAGAAATTGCATCCAAGCTGATCCTTCAATCGCTTTGTTTTGAATGCGTTCTAGCTTTTCTTGATTGAGATCGAGCGTTTTTATATCTAAACTCTTCACAAAAGCTGTAAATACATGTTTGAGTTCTTTCAATAGTTTTAACGACTGTAATGGTTTTTTATCGGCTGTCAAGCTGTGAACTACATAACTTCTATTGGCAGTTAGTTGCTCAAAGAAGGTAAAGTAGAAACTTAGTAGCTTGTTGCGCGCATCGAATGTTTCAAATTCTTCACTTTTTGCTAATAATTCAATTGTATTTGTACCAAAAGTTGTAAAAATATTTTCTTCTAATACTTTAAATGAACTAAAGAACGTGTAGAATTTAGCTTCGTCAAAATTGTTATCTTTCGCGAAAGCGTATACATTTTTAGGTTGTTCTCCGTGTTCCAATACATAGTCCATGTAAGCGGAGATGATGAAGTGTGCTGTTATATTTTTTTTCTTTGCCATAGTGTACATTTTAAAACGGAGTAAAAATACAAAATGTTTAACCTTTTTTGGTTATAATTAAACAAAAAGTTTTCTTAAAGTTTTAAATGTTCTTTTTTGGTGAGAAAAAAAGGATCTAAATTTCGTTGAAAATTGAAGCTATTTAAAGACTAACATTCAGATTCACAGCAGTTATCATCTTTTACCAGTTTGCAACTAATTACTGCGACAATAGCACCTAAGATTGGCGCTAAAATGTACAACCACAAATCGGTAAAGTTTCCAGAGACTAATGCTGGACCAAATGATCGCGCAGGATTCATAGACGCTTTTGTTATTGGACCTGCAAACATAGCTTCCAACAATACAATTCCGCCAATAGCCATTCCAGCCATTGTGCCAGTTTCTTTGCTTCCTGTGGAAACATTTATAATGACAACCATTAAGAAAAATGTTAATAGAAATTCAAGAATAAACGCTTTCCAAGCAACAATTGTCGGAATGGTTGCGCCAAGTGTTTCGCTTTCGGGCCAAAACATATAAACGAGTAAACTTGCACAAATTGCACCTAAACATTGCGCTAAAATGTATTTTGGAACTTCCTTTAGGGGAAATTTTTTAGCGTATGTAAATGCGATTGTTACCGCAGGATTAAAGTGCGCACCAGATATTTCAGCGAAAGCGTAAATCATTCCCATGACAATTAATCCCCAAGTAATTGCTACGCCAGGATGCGTTATCACACCAGTAATATCGTTTACAACCATTGCAGCGGTTCCGCAAAATACCATAGCAAATGTTCCTAGAAATTCCGCAATATAGTTTTTCATGCTGTTATTCTTTAGCTGAGTTCAAAAGTACTATTTCTTATTTTAAGGATTTGTTAACATTTACACGTAAGGTTTCTGCGTAAATTCGTCAAAATAAAAAACCTTAAAACAATAAATAAGATGAAAAAATTACTTTTAACATGTTTCTTAGCTGCGGGAATCAGTGTTCAAGCACAAATAGAGACTCCACAACCTAGTCCAAGTGCCAAGGTAGAACAAACTGTTGGATTAACAAATGTTACACTTGAGTACTCAAGACCAGCAATGAGAGGAAGAAAAATATTTGGAGGTTTAGTTCCTTACGGACAATTATGGAGAACTGGAGCAAACGCAAATACAAAAATTACTTTTAGTGACGATGTTACTATTGGAGAAACTTCTGTAAAAGCAGGAACATATGCTATTTTTACAAAACCAACTGCACAAACGTGGGAAGTTATTATTTATAGCGATGCTTCAAATTCGGGAACTCCACAAGAATGGGATGATACGAAAGTAGCAGCAAAAGTTGTTGCGCCTGTAAATATGATGCCTTATAAAACAGAATCATTTACAATTGCAATTGATAATCTTTCTAGTGGTGGAGCAGATTTAACTTTTAGCTGGGACAAAACGTATGTAGTTGTTCCGTTTGCAGTTCCAACAGGTAGAAAAACATTAGCAAGTATTGATAAAGTGATGGCTGGCCCACAGGCTGGAGATTATTTTTCTGCTGCTAAGTATTTCTTAGATGAAGGAAAAGATATGGATAAAGCTAAAATGTGGATTGACAAGGCTGTTGACATGACAAAAGATAGTCCAAGATTTTGGTATTTAAGACTACAATCTTTAGTGTACGCTAAGATGGGCAATAAAGTAGAAGCTGTTAAGATTGCAAAAGAATCAATGGCATTAGCTGAAAAAGCTGGAAACAAAGATTACGTAAAAATGAATAAGGATTCGATTAAAGAATGGTCGATGTAATTCTTCACTTTTAAATTTATAAAAAAAGCCTTTCCGTGTTGGAGAGGCTTTTTTTGTACTTTATAGTTTTTCATGGAATATCAACGATTTTTAGGTATAGTTTTTAAAAAATAAACTAATTTCAATTTATATTTAAAAAACCTATCATAATGAAAATATTTTTCCGCAGTTTATTTTTATTAGCAATTACCGTATTTGTGTTAAATTCTTGTACTAATGAACAAGTTGATACAAACATACAGCCAACCTCCACAACTATTACAGATGAAACAACACAAGTTATTTTGGATTGGAATAAGCTATGGTGCGAATTAGATCGATACGCTTTAGGCATGCGCCCAAATGCTTCTTCGAGGGCGTTGGCGTACATTCACTTAGCGGCGTATGAAGTTTGTGTAGCTGATATGGTTGGTTATAACTCTAACAAAGAGAGATATGCTGAACTTGATATAGATTTTACACAACGTGAAACAAATGTGAATCCAGCTATTGCTTTAAATGCTTGTTATGCAACAGCAATGGATCATTTTATGTACAACGTACGACCAGATATTGATAGTAAAATAGGCATATTACGTCAAGAAAAAGATGCTGAACTTGCGCAAGGAATAAGCAATGATGTTGTGTTGAATTCACAAGATTGGGGAAATTATATTGCAGCACGAATTATAGCATATAGTCAAACAGATACGGAAGCGGAAACACAAATTTTGAGTCCGCAACCAACTTCGTATGAACCAGCAGTTGGTATCGGATATTGGACATATAGTGACGATGCAGAAAGAGCATTATTTCCGTATTGGAGTTCTGTACGTACGTTTGTGATTTCTTCCGCAGAAACTTCAACAGTTATACCATCTTTAACGTATAATGAAGATGCTTCAAGCGATTTTTATACAGCAATGAATGAAGTTTACGTATCTAGTGAAACGGCTAGAACAACTGATAATGACGATTTATGGGTTGCTGAATTTTGGTCAAATGATGTAGAAGGTTTGATGATGAGTCCGCCAGGAAGACAGCTTTCTATTGCAAATCAACTCATAAAACAATACGATGTAGATCATGAAAGTGCGTTGGTTTTATTGTTAAAATTAGGCTTTTCGCTGAATGATGCGGCGGTTTCTACTTGGGCAGATAAGTATGAATATATGGTTATGCGACCGAGTGTTTACATTGAAGAGTTTATTGATCCAAACTTCCAAACAAACTTATATCCGTATATTTCTTGGCCAAATCCATCTTTTCCAAGTTATCCATCCGGACATTCTACATTTGCATCTGCGGCGGCAGGAATATTTATTCATCATTTTGGAAATAATATTGACTTTATTGATCGTTCTCACGAAGGCAGAACTGAATTTAGAGGTGCGCCAAGAGCATTTACTACATTTACAGACTTGGCAAGCGAAAACGGTTTTTCGCGAGTTCCATTAGGCGTTCATTTACGAATGGATTGCACGGAAGGTTTGCGCTTGGGTTATGAAATTTCAGATGCGGTTAATAACTTTGATTTGTCACTTTAAACATAAAAAATTAAAAGAACTTAAAAAGCCTTTCCTATCTGGAAAGGCTTTTATTATTTTTGCCAACAGCCAACAGCCAACAGCCAACAGCCAACAGCCAACAGCCAACAGCCAACAGCCAACAATCTATTGACTACAATTTCCATCAATAATATCTTGAACGCTTGGGTTATACCCGTTATTGTCAATTATTGTAAGTATTGAACCAGTATTACCATTACCATTTACATATAAGTTTTGCAGCGCACAGAAGTCTACTAAATTTGGATTTGGCCCGTTAATAAACGTATTAGGAGAGTCATCCTGAGTTTTGCCAATAGCAATCGAAGCAATTCCTCCAGTACCAGGTGTAAGTATAGTTTGCAAATTTTCTAATCCATTTAGGTTGAGTAGCGCGTCATTATTTATAATATATAAATACACGATTTCCGTAATTTGCTCTAGTCCAGTAAGTGTTGTAAGTGCATCATTATCAAATATATATAAATGATTCAAGCTTGATACATTTGAAAGTTCATTTAAAGAGCTTAACGCATTGTTATTTCTTATGATTAAACTTAATATTGTAGTTATGTTTTGAATACCTTGTAACGAAGTTAGTCCATCATTTGCAATGATATTCAAATTATTTATACTTGTTAAAAATTCTAACCCAGCTAAAGAAGTTATAGTAGGATTACCAGAAATAATTAATTGGCTACCTTCAATTACTATTGAAGTATTGAAACCTGTAAGCGATGTTAATGCATCATTCCTAATTACCGTAACAATTTCTCCAACGTAGGTTATATTGTTTAAGTCTTGTATGCTTTGTAAATTTTCATTACCCGTAATTCTGAGACTTCCTTCAACAGTAGTGACAGTCGCTAAAGGTGATAAATCTGTAATATCTGTTAATGTATATGTCTGATTAGAATAAATTGCACCTTGACCAATATTCAAATCTCCAGCAATAGTAGTGAAACTTAATGCTCCAAAATTAGCTACATCAGCTTGTGTAAGCAATGTAACATCGCCATTGTAAATACCTCCAGAATCTTGACAAGTACTGAGTGTTCCTATATTATAATTTGAACTGTTGAGCGGAACATTATCTAAAATTGCCCATTGACTTGTATCAAAATCAAATAATTGAATTGTTGTAGATAGTAATTCGCAATGTTGCAGTCCAATATTAATTACTCCATTTGTGATTGAAAATGTATTGTATTCATCTACATAAATATAACCGTTTGTAATAGGATTTCCGTCACAATTATTTGCAAAACCAGTAATGTTAGTAGTTAATAAATTTAAGGATTCATTAAATGAAATATTGGTTGAAGTATCTGTTGCATAACCACCGAGCGTTTGAGTATCTATTAGTTGTCCAAAACAGTCGCCTGCAAGCTGATAAATAGAAATGCTTACTTCTTCATTTATTGGAATGAATATACAATCTAATTCATCTGAATATACAGTACCTGAATATAGATATTGATCATTGATAAGCCGCTTGAAAATTATAAAATATGGTGTGCTTTGAGAAGTATTACTTGGCATTAGGTTATAACAAAGTTCTATAGTATCAAAAGGAATATCAGAATTCCACCAGGTAAAGTGTGAAACTTCTGCGGTATACATATCACCAATTTTAACTGCTTGTCCTTCTTCTTTCCAATAGCCTTGTGTTTCATCAAAATACCACAATGGAATAAAATCTGGAGCAATTCCTGATTGACTGTAATGTACAGGAAATTCTATCGTAGCTCTATTAAATTCATTAATATTTAATCGTTCTCCAGAAGGAGAAAATAAGTTTACAGAAAGCATTCCGTACGTTTCTAAATTTCGAGCATCGTTACTCTCGGTTTGCGCCAATAAACCACCTGGCATTTGTGTAAATGTATTAACGGAATTTGGCTCTATATAATTTAAAACTACATCAACTTGTCCATTATATTCACTTCCATCTTGCCGTACAAATCCGCCACTAAAATTTACTTTTGCGCCGTTATCTAAAGATACTATTGAAAAATTGCCAGAAGTAATTGTTTCAGTAACATCTTTTTTAAACAAAATAATATCAATTCTGTTTTTACCAGTTTCTTTCGGAATGACAACTCGTGAGCCGTTAATGTAGCCTTCTTTTTGAGCTTTTACATATGCGAAATTTTCAAAGACATCTGCATTATTTAGAATAAACATTCCATTTCGGTCGGTAATTGCTACGGAATTTCCAATGGTAATTTGTGCGTTGATAAGTTTATTTCCATCAATATCTTTGATTAATCCTATAAAATCTCCAGTAGTTGGAGCTCCGAAGTTTTCTGCTCTAAATTCTTCATCTTTTAAGATGTCGGCTTCTGTTTGTTGATTTGGAATTGTTCGAGTGTCAAAATCATCATCGTTACAGTTTTGTAAAAGTAACCCAGAAGAAAAGATGATGATAAGTTGTAGTATTTTTTTCATTGGTTGGTTTTATTATAAATATTAATATTTCGCTTAGGTTCGGTTAATAAAGGCTTTACTTTTGATCTCAGAAAGCTTCTTTGTTTTTTAATTTTAGCTTAAAAGCTTATTGACTACAATTTCCGTCAATAATATTTTGTATTGTAGGATTGTAGCCATTATTTGCAATAAATATTTCTACATTAGAATTGTTGCCATTACCATTTATAAATAGATTTTGTAATGCACAAAAATCTGTTAAGCTTGAATTTGGAGCTGACGCAGGTGGAACATTAGCTCCATTAAATTTTAATCCTATATACACTTGGGGTGAAGCTGTGTTAGGATCTAGATATACAAGGTTTTCTAGTCCATTAAGATTCATTAACGCGTTATTATCTGCTATTCTTACAATATCTAACGCTGTGATTTGTTCTAGCCCAACTAAGCTTGTCAGTGCATTGTTGCCTTCTATATGCAATTGATCTAAAGATGTTAGGTTCTGCATAACCGCAATAGAAGTTAATAGATCATTATAATCAATTTCTAAATTCCTCAAACTAGTAATACTTTCTAAACCTTCAATTGATGTTAAAGAATTATTTGCAGCAATTGTTATTCCATTTCCAATAGTAACTAAATTACTGAGACCAACAATGGATGTTAATGTTTCATTAACACTTATAGCTAAATTGCCAACACTTGTTAAGCTTGCCAAACCATCTAAAGAAGTTAATGCATTATTATTTGAAATATAAAAAAATCCATCTATGGTTGTTATATTATTTAAGCCATCTAAACTTTGTAAATTTTCATTATAAAATATATCAAAGCTTCCGTAAATATTTTCTAAGGTGTGTAAAGATGTCAAATCTACAATATCGGTAGTTTCGGGAAAATTTACACCTATTACAACATTACCATCGATAGCTGAGAAGCCTAACTGCCCAAAGTTATCCACATCTTCTTGACTCGACAAAGTAAGATTGCCATTGTAAATACCACCAGTATCTTCGCAAGTAGTAATTGTACCTAAATTAAAATCTACTTCATTCAGTGGAATATTGTGAGCAAGTAACCATTGACTAGTATCAAAATCAAATATTTGAAGCGTTATGATTTGATTATCACAATGCTGAACACCAATATTTATAGTTCCATCTGTAATACTAAATGTATTTGCTTCATCAATAAAAACATAACCATTTGTGATGGGATTTCCAGCACAATTATTAGCTATTCCAGTAATTGTTGTTGTTGAAACTTGATTTGTAGTAGAAAACGAAATATCTATAGTTGTATCTGTAGTATATCCACCAAAAGTTTGCTCGTGCATTAATTGCCCATAACATGTCCCAGCAAGTCCATAAATAGTCACTGTTACGTCTTCATTTTGAGGAATTAATCCACATTCTAACCCATCGTTAGCTGTTACAATTCCAGAAAAGATTAATTGATCATTTGTGTTTCTTTTGATTAATGTATAATAAGGAGTTTGCTGAGTAATATTGTTTGTTTCTGATAAAGAAAAGCAAAATTCAACAGCGCTAAAAGGAATATCACAATTCCACCACGTAAAATGTGTTACTTCAGCAACATATGAGTTGCCATTTTTCACAGCTTGTCCGTCTTCTTTCCAGTATCCGACTTCTTCATCAAAATACCATAAGTTGATAGTTTCAGGAGCTATACTTGTTTGAGTATTGTGTATTGGAAATGTAATTGTTGCAGGACTATTTTCATCTATATTTAAAGATTCGCCAGAAGGTGAAAATAAATTCACAGACAACATTGCGTAGGTTTCTAGGTTTCTCGCTTCGTTTGCTTCATTTTGAGCTAACAAACTACCAGGCATTTCGGTATATGTAGTTATTGAGTTTGGAGCAACATAATGTAAAACTACTTCTACTTGACCATTATAAGGACTTCCATCTGTATTTATAAAATTACCGCTAAAATCTACTTTTCCATTATTTTGCAAAGATACTTGTGAAGCTTGTCCAGAACTTACGGTTGCTGTAATTTCTTTTTTTAATAAAACGATGTTTATCTTGTTTACACCATTCATTTTCGGAATTACAACTCTAGATCCGTCAATATATCCATCTTTTTGAGCTTTGATATACGCGAAATTTTCAAAAACGTCTACATCATTCAAAATAAAAATACCGTTACGATCTGTAATTGTAACGGTATTTCCAATCGTAATTCGTACGTTGATAAGTATATTTCCATCAATATTTTTTACGATACCGATAAAGTTTCCAGTAGTTGCATTTCCGAAATTTTCAGATTTGAATTGTTCATCTCTTAATACTTCAGCTTCTGTTTCTGGATTTGTAATGTTTCCGGTATTGAAATCATCATCAGTACAATTTTGTAAAAATAAGATACACGCAAATGCAAATAGTAGTTTGGTTAGTTTTTTCATAATGATGGTTTATACACTTCAGATGCAAGCATTTGCAAAAGGTTGCGTGTGTAATTCAAACTATTTTAAACTTAGCATAAAATTCTACGCTACTTTTTTCTGTGTTGATTGTATAATAAACGCCAAAATCATGACCACAACACAGCCTATCAAGTTTAACCATAAAAATGGTACAATATCAATATACCAAATGTAAATTATAAAAATTTGCGTCATTAATGCAGCTCTAAATACAGCATTTCCTTTTACATATTTGAAGAAGAATGCCAACAAGAAAATTCCCAATACATTTCCATAGAATATAGAACCAATAATATTTACCAATTGGATTAAATTTTCCGCCAAACTGGCAAAACAGGCAATAATAATGGCAACAATTCCCCAACCTAATGTGAATAATTTTGTCATTTTCACATAATGTTCGTCATCTTTTGCTTCGTCAGCATTTGGCAATGTTTTTCTATTTCGTTTGTACAAATCAATAGACGTAATTGTTGCCAATGCGTTAATTTCAGAAGCTGTAGAAGACATCGCGGCTGATAGAATTACTGCTAATAATAATCCAATCAAACCATTTGGTAAGTATTTCAAAATGAACGAAATAAACATATAATCACGATCATTTGTTTCGCTGTCTTTAGCAGCTTCTTTATACCAAGTTTTTAGTTCGGCTTTTTTCTCTTTATATGCTTCACTTTCAGGATTTGCGTCAAGCGCGATTAATTCCTGCGATAATTTATCATATTGCTTCCCATAATCACCGTCAATCGCACGTTTGATCAAATATTTTGATTCCGCACGATACGTTTTTTCAATACTATCTAATCGTAATAAATTCTTCTTATCAACATCATTAAATGATTTTGCCAATTTCAAACTCACCGTTTTTTTCTGATCAAATAACGTAGTTTGCTTGCCTTGTAATGTTTTGTATTCATCACTATATTCAGAAGCCAATACTTTTTCTGTGGAAGAATCAATAAAGTTCAATGGCGCAGGTTCAAATTGATAAAATACAAACACCATAATTCCAACTAATAAAATGAAAAACTGCATCGGAACTTTCAACAATCCATTAAACATCATTCCCCAACGCATTTCCTTTACAGATTTCCCCGAAAGATAGCGTTGTACCTGACTTTGATCGGTTCCGAAGTAGGCGAGTGCCAAGAAACTTCCACCGATTAATCCTGTCCAAATTGTATATCTATTTTCTAAATCGAACGAAAAATCAAGAATATTCATTTTTCCGCTCGCACCAGCAATATCAAGTGCTTTGATAAAACCAATATCTTCTGGAATTAAGTTTAAGGTAATAAAAAACGCAGCAAACATTCCCGCAAAAATGACAAACATTTGTTGCTTCTGCGTAACGCTAACCGCTTTTGTTCCACCGGAAACGGTGTAAATAATTACCATCACACCGATAATAATATTTAGCATGACCAAATCCCAACCTAACACAACTGATAAAATAATTGCAGGTGCAAAAATGGTAATTCCTGCCGCTAATCCACGTTGAATTAAGAACAGAATTGCGGTTAAACTTCTAGTTTTCAAATCAAACCGATTCTCTAAAAATTCATAAGCTGTATATACTTTGAGTTTGTGATACAATGGAATAAAAACCATACAAATGACAACCATTGCAATCGGAACTCCAAAATAGAATTGTACAAATCCCATTCCGTCGCTAAATGCCTGTCCTGTGGTTGATAAGAACGTAATAGCACTTGCTTGCGTTGCCATAACAGACAAACCAATGGTCCACCATTTGGACGAACTTCCGCCTCTAATGTAATCTTCTGAGTTTTTACTTCCGCGCGTTTTCCAAGTTCCGTAACCAACAATTGCGGCTAAAGTTCCGATTAATACAATCCAGTCTAATAATTCCATGAGGTCGCGTAGTTATGAGAAAATATTCATGAGTATGTAAAATAAAATGATGTACGCCAAATTGGCTACCAATATAATGGTGTACATCTTTTTCCAGACAAATTTTTCAGTATTCATGCGTTAGTTTTTTAGTTGCGGTTGTGTTATGATTTGTGTTTTGCCAACAGAAATCATATTGGTAAAAAGTTTGTATGCACCTGGAACGCCTGCTGGCAATTCGCGGAAGAAACTCAATCCTGTGTAGATGTAATTTCCTTTTCCGTATTTGGCAACGAGTAAACTTCCTGTTTTTGGGGTTTCTCCTTTATCGTTCATGGAAAGTATTGGCGTAAATTCTGGTGCCCAATCGTTCGGAAAATACAATCCACGTTCTTGAACCCAACCTTCAAAATCTGTTGCTTCTATTTTATTGGGAAAGTTTACAATGGAATGATCTTTTGCAATAATTTCTACCGCAGCAAATTCGTCCGTAACGCGATCACGTGATAATTGCAGTTTGTACGGCGCAAGCATATCGTTTTCAACTTTCAATCGCCGATTTGTGTTGTACTGAACAATTACGTTTCCGCCATTTTTCACATATTCTAAAATATATTTTTGTTTGAATTTTAATTCATCAACTGTATTGTAGGCTCTAATTCCTATCACAACAGCATCAAATTTTTCAAGCGTAATAGCATCAATTGTGGAAGGATCAATTATAGTAACATCATATCCAATTTGTTGTAAACTCTCAGGAATTGCGTCTCCAGCACCTTGAATATAGCCAATATATTGTCCGCTTTTTTGAATGTTCAATCGAACAACTTTCGTTTCAGAAGGCAATAAAACCGATTGTTTCGGAATATGATCGTAGTCAATTTCGTTTAATTCTTGCGTATACTTTTTATCGCCAATAAATACTTCTGGCGTTAAAACACCTTCACTTTGCGTTGCTGGCGGAATTACCGTAAACATTAACGTTACTTCATCGCCTTTTTGCGTTATTACTACTTTTTGTTTTGCAGGATATACTTTCCAACTATACGGATGTTTTATAGAAACATAACCGTCAATATTGGCTGTTCCTGCTTTTACAGTTACAGGAATTTCTTTGGCATCTTTTGTTGAAAAAATCAGTACTTTGTCTTTAAAATTGGCAGTTACTGCTGGCAAAATTTCAAAAGGCTGATACAATTCGCCTTTGTCTGGTTTTGAATGTCTGTAAACTACAGGTTTTGTAATTGTAATTGATTTTCCATCAATTTCCAGATTAAATTTAATTTTGGCAGGTCTTGGTGTTTCTGGCAATCCACGCAAGTGTTGATCGGCAACTTTATACATTCCCAAAGTTCCTTTTTCAAACAACCAATACGGCGCAGAATAATCGTCGGTTGCTAAATTTACCACTAATTCAAAATTTTCTTTTGTATTTGGTTGAAGTGAAAGTGCTTTTGAAGTTGTTTTTTTATCACTTGTAGAAGTTACAGACGTTAGTTTGATGTTTGCGTTACTTCTGTTTAACGCTTCAATATTCACAGTAACGTTTGCTCTTGGTGTTCCACTAGATTCTGCAGCAGAAGCTTCTAAGTATAATCCGGCGCAAGCCTGAATAATCAATTCAATTTCGGTTAACTTAATTGCTTTCCAATGTGCATCTTCTAACTTTTGAATCATTCCGTAGGCTTCCATCAATTTTGGTAAGTGCTCAGCAGGATTTACAAAATTGAAGTTTTTTTCAATCGAAGTTAAGATAGTTCCAATGGTTTTTCCGCCTTTTAGGCGATTCCAAGAAGTATCAATTCCTGAAAAAATATTGCTTTTATCTTCTGGAAAGTCTCCTTTTAAAAATTCTACATATTCTTCTTGCGAACCACGTGTTGTCAATCGACCGAAACCTTGACATAAATGTTGACTGCTCGCCATAGAAGCCAATTCGTTGTTAGATAGTCCTTTTAGCGGATAATAAACTCCAATATCGAAATTGAGCATTTTACTTTTATCGGCTTTTTCAAAATTTTCACGACTTCCATAAAACCACCAAGAAGTGTTAAAAAATAAGCGTGTTGGTTGCCAAGTTTCATAATCGGAAAGTTGTGAAGCATACGCAGTTTTGTCGCCTGCTAAATCAAACGCTTCCATACTCAACATGGCAGAAGCTGTATGATGTCCGTGTGTTCTTCCTGGCGTTCTGTGATCAAAACGATTGATAATTACATCGGGTTTAAATTTTCTGATTGCCCAAACAACATCACTTAAGACTTCATCTTTGTTCCAAATATCCAACGTTTCATCCGGATGTTTTGAATATCCAAAATCGTTGGCGCGTGTAAATAGTTGTTGTCCGCCATCAATGCCACGAGCGGCTAATAATTCTTGTGTTCTGATAACTCCTAATTGTTCTCTAATTTCTGGACCGATTAAGTTTTGTCCGCCATCGCCTCGTGTTAATGATAAATACGCAGTTCGTGCTTTTACATTATTTGATAAATAGGAGATGAGTCGTGTATTTTCATCATCAGGATGCGCTGCAATGTAAAGTGCAGAACCTAAAAAGTTGAGTTTTTGTAGTTTTTCATAAATTTGATTGGAGGAAAGTTTACTAGGTTTTTGTGCCGTACTTGTTGATGTAAACGCACAAATAACTAGTATAAACAGGATGTATTTTCTCATTAGGAAATATTTGGTTCAGTAAAACCAAAAATAGGGAAGTTCAACTAGAGAAATTGAGTTTTTAACGTTCTTTAACGTTCGTTTATTATTCAGCGCAAAGCAAAGAGAAATTAATGGACTTTGATTCTATAATTTGAAGTGAAAATTTTCCATAAAAAAAGTGAACCGAAGTTCACTTTTAGTTTTTAAAATTCAGCAATACTTTTACATTAACAAACTGGACAAATTGAGTTACAAGAACGCGTAACACAAACTGCTGGATTTAACGAATGTCGTATAGGAGTTGGAAGCGGATTTGCAGGACAATACTGTGATTGATCTGTTGTTGGTGCGCCACCAATTACTGCTTCTGTTCCTAGTTTTGAAATGCTAGTTTTTCCTAATGATAAGTGTTTAATACTTCTTTTTTTCATGATATAATTATTTAGAGTTTCACAAGTTCAAAGAACGTTACTTGGATAAAAATTAGCGACAGGAAAAACACGGATTTTACTTAGGATAAGCACCAAAAATTTTAGGGACAAAAAAAGCAAACCGAAGTTTGCTTTTTAATCATATGATATAGCTTTGCTTTAGCAACCACCACCATTTGGTATTGATGCTTAGCAATCTTCCCAAGCACAAGTACCACCCGAACCACAATTAGCTTGTGTTTGGCAGTTATTCGTATTGTTTCCGCCACCGCCACCTTCATAAGGGCAATAGCAATCGCTCATAAAATTAGGATCATTAGACGGACAATCTTGCCAATAACAAGAACCGTTTTCAGATTGATATCCACCTTTTACACCAGTGACTTCCAAGTTTGAAATTGATTTTTTATTCAAGCTTAAGCTTTTAAATTTTCTTTTTTTCATGATTTTTGAATTAAATGATTAATAACAAGCCCAACATTGTCCGTTTTGCCATTGAATTCCCCAACCAAAACAACGTTCTGATGACCAACCAATTGGTATTCCGCCAGTTCCTCCACAAATTCTTGCGCCACCATTAATTGCTTTTTGCAGGTTTTTGTCTAATTCCTTAACGCCTTCTAAGTTTGAAATGTTTTTTAACATGATTATATTTTTTCAGTTTAAATAATTAGTAACATGCATAACATTGTCCGTTATGCCATTGAATTCCATAACCATGACAACGTTCTTGTGACCAGTTGATTGGAGCTCCTCCAGTTCCGCCACAAATGATTTGTTTGCGTCCGCCGTTTACAGTTTTCTGCGCATTTTTGTTAAGTGTTTTAACGCCTTCTAAGTTTGAAATGTTTTTTAACATGATTATATTTTTTTAGTTAATAAGTTAAAAATAAGGAGAATAACTAATTTGTCGTTACGGGAATACCCTACTTATTGTTTCTGGTATCATCTTAATTTATATTCTCAATAATTTACGTAGTTTTGAAAAGACAGTTCTAATCCACATATAATTATCTATAAATTCATGAATACACTCAAAAATATCACTTTCGCCCTGATTATTTGTTTACTATTTAGTTGCTCAACCTCAGAAAAAGAAATGAAAACTACGCAAAATTATGCAATCGATACACATTCGTATGCAAAGCCAAACGAAGCCGCTGCCAAACATTTGGTATTAGATATTGATGTTGATTTTGACAAAAAAATCATCACAGGAACGGCAACGTATACAATAGAAAGTACGAATGCTTCCGAAATTGTGTTTGACGCCAAAAATTTAACTATTCAGAAAACTACGGTTGATGGAAAAGAAGTGAAGTTTACGCTTGGCGCGAATGATTCCGTGTTGGGACAATCGTTGACAATTCCTATTGAAGAAAACTCAAAAGAAGTTGCCATTACGTATGAAACCACAGAAAAGACTGAAGCATTACAGTTTCTAAATCCGCAGCAAACTGCCGATAAAGAACATCCGTTTTTATTAACGCAAGGACAAGCAATTTTGACAAGAACTTGGATTCCAATTCAAGATAGTCCGCAAATTCGGTTGACGTATTCTGCAAATGTGAGAGTGCCAAAAGAGCTACTCGCAATTATGAGTGCGGAAAATCCAAAAGGAAAAAATGAAACTGGACAATATACTTTTGAAATGAAACAACCAATTTCTCCATATTTGATTGCGTTAGCAGTTGGCGATTTGGTGTATAAAGAAATCAGTCCACGAACTGGCGTGTATGCTGAAAAATCTATGATTGATAAAGTTCATTACGAATTTGCAGACATGGAAAAAATGGTAAAAGCTGCTGAAAATTTATACGGAACGTACGCTTGGGATCAATTTGATGTGGTGGTTTTGCCACCGAGTTTTCCGTTTGGCGGCATGGAAAATCCACGATTAACCTTTGCAACGCCAACAGTAATTGCTGGCGATCGAAGTTTAACAAGTTTAATAGCGCATGAATTGGCGCATTCTTGGTCAGGAAATTTAGTGACAAATGCTACATGGGACGATTTCTGGTTGAACGAAGGTTTTACAGTATATTTTGAAATGCGCATCATGGAAGCGTTGTACGGAAAGGAATATGCAAACATGCTCGCTTCTATTGGAAGACAAGATTTAGCAGAAGAAATTGAAGGTTTTAAAGATCAGCCGGAAGCGACACATTTAAAGTTAGATTTGAAAGGAAAAAATCCTGATGATGGAATGAATAGTATTGCGTACGACAAAGGATATTTATTTTTAAGAACACTAGAAGAAAAGGTTGGGCGCGACAACATGGACGCTTTCTTAAAGGAATATTTCAAGAAACATGCGTTTTCTACGATGACAACAGAAAAATTTATTACCTATTTGAATGAAGAATTGTTATTGAAAAATAATGTTGATTTTAATGTAGATGCTTGGGTTTACGAATCAGGAATTCCTGAAAATGCTGCAAAAATTACTTCTGATAAGTTTCAAAAAGTAGAAGAAGCAATTGAATCTTGGGAAAATGGAACGTTGAGCGAAGTTGATTTGTGTAAAAAAGATTGGAACATTCAACAGAAAATACATTTCATCAGAAACATTCCTGCGGGAATTTCTTTAGAAAAATTTACTGCGTTAGATACTGCGTGTAATTTTTCAAACGCAACCAATTCATACATTGCAATGGTTTGGTTTGAACAAGCTATCAATCATGATTATCATGAAAACAATGTAGATTCGCAAATAGAAAATTTCTTGCTAACTGTTGGTCGCCGTTGGTATGTTTCCACACTTTACAAGGCATTCAAGCGAAATGATAAATTAGAAGAAGCAAAACGCATTTATAAAAATGCACGTCCAAATTACCATTCGGTAACTGTGAATACGATTGATGAAATGTTGGGAAGTAATTATAAAGATTAAAATATTGAATAATTGAAAGATTAAAGGATTGGCATATCTATTTTTTTTTATAAAGGTGCAAACTGCGTCATTCTGAACTTGATTCAGAATCACACATGGCTGATAATCAATAGTATGATAATGAGGCTCTGAATCAAGTTTAGGGTGACGAATGGTTGTATGGCACTTAACGGATTGAAGTATTGAAGAATTCAAAAAGCTACGTAAATTAAATTCCGCTTTTTCAGCGAGATTAGTTCATCTAATAGACTTTTCAAAATTGAGTTTTAGTAAAAAAAGAAAGGATAAAATAAGGGCATATTTTATCCTTCTTTCAAAATGAGATATATCTAAGCCAAGTAGGTTAAGCATGAAATATAGCTTAAAATTGACTTACATACATTTAGTTAATAATTTATCAGATTATTATACTTCAATATCGGTATTTATTCAATATGAAACTTACGGTTTTACCGTACAAGTGCTATTCTATTGCTGTCGGTTAGTAAGCTTTGTTGTAAGATTTACAAACCCAACTCCTTGCGTAATAGGCTATCCTTGGCTTTGTTTTTAGACCAGTACGGACTTTTTAACTGTTTGATTCTCGTAGCTTTAGTTGTTAAATTTTTTGCAGAATTTCCGTAGCCATCTTTGTAAGTATCTGTCCAACTCATAATATCGTACGGAAAGCTAGTATTGAAGTTTATAGTAAGTTTTCTGTTCAGTTTTGGATAGTCTAATGTATATTTAAAAGTTGTTTCAGATTTTGTAATGGACGCAATTGCTTCGTATGCTTTTAATGGAATATGTTTCATGCGTAAAAATTCGAATGCTGGAATAATTTGTTGTGTTCCAATTGGTAATTGTGCTGGATCGATTCTGAGTTTCGTCCACAATTCATCTTCTAAGATTACTTTTTCAGTAGAAAATTTTTGATCAGATTCACTTTCAAAATACGAATACGATTGCACTTCAAATTGATCTTTATTATTTAATTGTGTAAAAACATGTCCGCACCATTCTTGCATAGAAGCAGTTACTTTAATCGCATGTTTATTATTTGATACAGGATAAAATGTACTTGTCATTGTGCTATACGGATAAATTCCTGTGTAGAATTTTTTAGTAGCATTCAACTTTAAAACAGGAATATTAGTTGCGCGTTGCTCATCTGCTTTCACTTGTTTTGTTGGATTAAAATCTTCTGTAACGTAAATCAACACAGATTTTCCTTTATGAATTTCGCGATAGCGCGCTTGTTCCAGTTCAAAAGAGGTAATTTCTGCAGATCCAGCATACCAATATTTGTTGAAAGCTTCTGAAGTTGGTTGTGCTGGTTTTGAAATTGCTGTTACAGAATTATTTTTAGTAGAATTGGCAGTTTCATTTTTAACATTGGAACAGGCAATAATAGTTCCTACTATTGTAATTCCTGCCAAAATAAGATGTCGTGAGATCGATTTCATCGTTTTTTTATAAAGATATTCAAAAACGGCGATACAGCAATATGCTTTAACAATATCAAATAATTTTAAAGTTTATCTGGTATAATGTGTTAAAAAAGTTTTAGTGTATTCGTTTTAATTCTTCTCACCACAATAAAAGCAATCACCATCACTAAAAGTGAAAATATGGCAATGATAAATGGAACACATGGTTTTTGTAATGCAATTAGTTCAGAATTATTAGGTGGTACAAAATTTGCCGAATTGATTGACTTTTCAGAACGATCATTAGTAGCTGTTGGTAAATGATTTCTTTTTGTACTGCGAAAAGCAATTGTATTTAAAGCTTCTCTTTTGTAGAAATCATGGTTAATTCTATGCATGGCTATATCTGAAGCATTCCATAAAGTTACATCAATGTTTTTATAAGAAGCTTCATTGCTGTATAATTGATCAGTAGTTTTTAGACCAAATAGAACAGTTTCTTGCGCATGCAAAAATTGCTGCGAAGAAAAAAGACATGAAATAATAATACAGAGTATAAATTTTTTCACTTGGTTGTTTTTTAGGGAATCTTATCTAATTTACATAAAGTTATGTTAAAAAAATAAATTATTCTGTGAGATTCTACTAAAAGTGTATGAATTGCACAAAAAAGGATATGAATGGTACATGTATTGTATGTGTTTGATTCATAACCTTCCACATAGATAACAACTCGAAACCTAAAAATCCGACATGCAAATTTTTAAAAAAGAAATTTTTTATTGATTTTTAGGCTAATGGAATAATAATCGACGAGAAGAATAAAACTAAAACGCACTAAAAATCAATTCGTGAATTTGTGATAAAAAAGGATTTCACATACGTTTTGTCAATCTGAAAGTGATTCAGCTTCGCAAGAGTAATTTTTTAATCATTGAATTTTCAATCTTTTAATATTTTAACTAAAACAACGTTTCAATTTCAGAAAATACTTTGTAGACCAAATGCGTAGGCAAACCAACAACATTTGAATACGAACCTTCAATACGCGCAATTTTTGTATTACCAATCCATTCTTGAATTCCGTATGCGCCAGCTTTATCAAACGGTTTAAAATTGTCTACGTAATAGTTGATTTCTTCCGTAGAAATATTTTCAAAATAGACTTTTGTAATTTCATGTAATACTTTCTGTGAAGTTGCAGTTGTAAAACAAACGGACGTAATTACTTCATGACTTTTTCCGCTCATAGCGGCAATCATGTCAAACGCTTCTTGTGCGTCATGCGGTTTTGCTAACGAAACGCCTTCATTCCAAACAACTGTGTCAGAAGTCACTAAAACTTCATTAGCTTTCAATTCATTTGTAAAAACAGACGCTTTCAAAACGGCTAGATAATCTGAAATTTCATGATGTTGCAACTGTTCAGGATACACTTCGTCTACAGATTTCAATCGGATTTCAAATTTCAATCCTAAATCTTTAAAAAATTGTTGCCTTCTAGGTGAACCAGAAGCTAAAATAATATGATACGTTGAAGAAAGTTTGTCTAACATAATTTAAGGTACTAAAACAGAGGATTTAAAAATTGGATCAAAATAGTAAAATATTACAACCGAGAGAATTCCAAACAACATAATTAGTTTTAACAATAAAGAAAGCATTCGATATTCACGTTTGGTTTCGGCTTGCCATATTTTCATGATAAAATATAAAAGCGGTAAAAGTAGTGTAATTAGTGCGTAAATTGTGGTGACGATTTTACCTTCCATATACCTACTAATTATATAAAGGATAAAAATTATTAGCAATCCTGCCAAAACTGCTATGATTTTATTCACACGATTTCTTCCTAAAATAATCGGTAGCGTTTTCATATTTGCGTTATAATCGCCGTTTACATCTTCGCTATCTTTTACAAGTTCACGAATCAAGTTGATACAAAAAGCAAAAAGTGAATATGCAATTAGGACACCTATGATGAATCCATTTGCAAAGAAATTATCTTTTGTAAAATTGGTAAGATCAAATAATCCTAAAATTAAAATACTTGAAGCCACTAAAAGTGATACAATACTATTTCCTAGGATTGCAATTTTTTTAAAGTAGAAAGAATAGAAATATAAAAGAATCGAAATTCCAATGAAAATAAACGAATTCAAAGGTTTTTCAATCATAAAAGAAACGTAACCACCAACTAAAACTCCCAGTGTAGTACTTCCCAAATAAAGCCCAAAAGCATTTTTCTTAGCTATAAAAGAATCAATAAACACTCGATTTGGTTTGTTGATTCGATCTGTTTCAATATCATATATATCATTGATAATATTTCCGCCTGCGGCAATACAAACAGTTGCCAAAACTAAACAGAAAAATGTGAATGCATTTGTTGCAATGTCATAACCATAAGCAGTAATCAAAAAATACTTAAACAAATACTGCGTCAACGCAATCATGACCAAGTTTGGGAACCGAATGAGTTGTAAAAACTTTATCATGAAATTAAGGTTTAATCGTACTTTGCGTCAAAATTCTTGTCCCAAGTTCCCTGAACTCTCATTACTTGCGAAATTACGTCTCTTGCTGCACCTTTTCCGCCATCGATATGTGAAATATAGTTGCAAATTTCCAAGACTTCATACGCAGCATCATGTGGACAACAGGACAATCCAACACGTTTTAACACAGGAACATCCGGAATATCATCGCCCATGTACAAAACATGTTCAAGTTTGATGTTTTTCTTAGCCAAATATTCGTCTAATTGTTCTACTTTTTGATGCGCACCTAAGTAAATATCAGTAATTCCCAAACCTTGTAAACGCTTGCGAACACCTTCATTGGTTCCGCCAGAAATAATACACACATTATAGCCTTTCATTACGGCACTTTTCAGCGCATATCCATCTTTAATATTCATGCGACGCAACATTTCGCCAGACGAAGTAACGGTAACAGTTCCGTCGGTTAAAACGCCATCTACGTCAAAAATAAACGTCGTAATATGATTCAAATCTTCTTTATAGCTTTTCTCTTCCATAGGTTTTTGCAATTGATTGCGTAAGCAAGGTATATATTTCTTTATGAATGTCTTTGTCTAGTTTTTCTAAATGATTTTCAATAGTTTGTTGGTCGCCACGTTTTGCAGGTCCAGTTTGCGCCATATAAGGCGTTAAAGTTGTAATTTTCTTTGCAGTTTCCTGAATTAATGGGCTTAAAATTTCAAAAGGAACATTATTAGTTTCACAAATTTCATGCGCAATTCGATACAAATGATTGCTAAAATTATTCACAAAAACGGCAGAAACATGCAATGCGCGTCGTTGTTCCGAACTAATTTTATACGAAGTACTTCCAATGGCGTCTGCGATAGTTTTCAATATTTTAAAATCTGATTTTTCGCCAGTTTCTAAACAGATTGGTATTTGTGAAAAATTGACGGTTACATCTTTGGTAAATGTTTGCAACGGATAAAAAACGCCGCGTCTATTTTTTTTGTGTAATTCGTGCATACTCACGTTTCCAGAAGTGTGTACTACTAAACGATTTGTAAATGGTAATTTATTGGCAATACTTGTAATGGCGTCATCGGCAACCGCAATTATATAGATATCGGCTTCCGCCAGATTTTTTAAATTGGTGGTTGTAGCTGTGTTTTTAAAATAGGATAACGCTTCCGCAGAACGATTATAGACTTGAACAACATGAAGCGTTTCAGTAGTTTGAAACACCTTGTATAAATGTTGCGCAATATTTCCAGCACCTAAAATGACAATTTTTATCATGCTGCTAAAATAACAACACTTTGTGGTTTTTGAAACTTTACAGATATACTTTTCGTGCTATTCGTTTTAAATCGTCAGTTTCTTCGAGGTTTTTAATAGCTCTAATCACGGTTTCCACGCGTAAACCTGTTAAATCGGCAATCTGTTGGCGTGTTAATTTTACCAAATAATCGGAAGTTACTTTAGATTCTGCTTTAAGATGTTTCAACAATGCTAAAATTCTATGTTCGGGTTTATGCACGGAAACCTCTTTCATAATCATCGATTTATACCGCAATCGGTTGCATAAATTTTGCGTGAATTTTATGTGTACATCAAAATTGGCTTCTAATAATTTAAAAAAAGCTGCTTTTGGTAATCTATATAAAGTTGTTTTTTCTGTGGCAATCGCACTGGCGGGATAGGGGAAATTGCCAAATAATGGTGGTTCGCCAAAACTTTGAGACGTTTCAAAAATACCTTGCGTAAATTCTTTTCCATCATCGGTTGTATTGTATATTTTTACAACACCTTCTTTAATTTGATAATAAAAAAGTGCCTGTTGTTGTACACTGAAAATAAGTTCATTCTTAGCAAATTCGACAACAGTCGCATCAAAATCGAGTAATTTTTCTTTGGAAATCATCCTTTATATGATTAAGGTCATAAAATAACAAAAGTAATTAATAGAACTTTGTAGTGCATAAAAAAAACATACAAAAATGACTTTATATACAGAATACTACAACGAGTTTCAAAGTAAATATTTAATGTATATTCCGTTAACCATCTTCCTGCAAAGTTGTATTGGTTCAATAGCGGCAATGTTCATTTTAATGAATGGATTAGACACCATTTTTTCTTTGGTACAATTATTTTTATGTGTTGTACTTTCCATGTTTTACAACGCTGCGATTTTGGCACAATTAAAAGGAAAAATTGTATTTAATATGTTAATTTTAAGTTTATTTTTTAATGTTTTGTTTATCATTATAAATGCTTCTTAAGAGTTAAGAGTTAAGAGTTAAGAGTTAAAAGTTAAAAGTTGAAAGTGAAAAGTGAAAAAAAGAGAAGTTTATAAGTTTAATGGTTTATAAGTTTAATTTTGTATTCACCGAATAGTATAAAAGTTGAGAGTGAAAAGTTAAAAGTGAAAAACAAATTAACGAATCAACAAACACACAAATTAACGAATACCGAATAAACGAATTATAAATACTGAAGTCAATAAAAGTGAAAAGTTAAAAGTGAAAAACAAATAACGAATCAACAAAAAGACGAATACCGAATACCGAATAAACGAATAACAATACTGAAGTCAATAAAAGTGAAAAGTGAAAAGTGGAAAGTTGAAAGTGAAAAACAAATTACCGAATCAACAAAAAGACGAATTAACGAATACCGAATAAACGAATAACAAATACTGAAGTCAATAAAAGTGAAAAGTGAAAAGTTAAAAGTGAAAAACAAATAACGAATCAACAAAAAGACGAATACCGAATACCGAATACCGAATAAACGAATTATAAATACTGAAGTCAATAAAAGTTAAAAGTGAAAAGTGAAAAGTGGAAAGTGAAAAGTGAAAAGTGGAAAGTTAAAAGTGGAAAACAAATAACGAATCAACAAAAAGACGAATACCGAATACCGAATAAACGAATAACAATACTGAAGTCAATAAAAGTGAAAAGTTGAAAGTTAAAAGTTAAAAGTGAAAGTGAAAAACAAATTAACGAATACACAAATCAACAAAAAAACAAAAGCTGCCACATTAAGCCAAGTCGAAATGAAAGCGACTAAAACCCAAAACCCATAACCCAAAAGCGGAGCGACCCAAAACCCAATACAAAAAAATGAAAACCGACATTAAAAACAGAGCAGATGTACAACTTTTGGTGAATACTTTCTATGCGAAAATTAGAAAAGATGAATTATTAGGTCCAATTTTCAATGGACAAATTAAACATTGGGATGCGCATTTGGTACATTTAACGGACTTCTGGGAAAGCAATTTATTCTTTGTCAATAAATACAAAGGAAATCCGTTAGAAAAGCATGTAGAAGTTGATGCCGCTGCAAAAAATTCCATAAACGAACATCACTTTGGTGTTTGGCTCAACTATTGGATGCAAACCTTAGACGAATTATTTGAAGGTGAAAAAGCAAACATTGCCAAAAACAGAGCGCGTAAAATGGGAACTTTCATTTATATCAAGTTATTTGAAGCGCGAACTGCAAAATAATTCCCTTCATTAGAATCTTCCTAAATAAGCCGAAATTGAATGTTAAATTGACATTAAATTATGTAGAATACCGTATTTTTGCATAACGAAATTTTGATTTAACGATAACGCTACATAATGGGTAATATCATCAAGAATATTCTCTTTTCTACACGATTAATGGCTGTCCTTTTTTTTGCATTCGCTTTGGCCATGGGAATAGGAACTTTTATTGAAAGCGAGTACAGTACAATAACATCGAAAATTTGGGTTTACAACGCTTGGTGGTTTGAAGTTATCCTGATTTTCTTCATGATTAATTTCTTCGGAAACATGTTCCGATATCGCTTGTTTCGCAGAGGAAAATGGGCAACATTACTAATTCACTTATCGTTTGTATGTATCATTTTTGGTGCGTTTGTCACACGTTATATTAGTTATGAAGGTGTTATGCCAATTAGAGAAGGTGCAACTGAAAATACATTTCTTTCCGAAAAAACATACATTACATCATTAGTTGACGGCGAAATTAACGGGCAACCAAGACGAAGAACATTAAAAGGTGATTATTTAATTTCTCCAGAAGGAATTTCTGCGGGAAACTGGTTTACCGAAAGTTTTCCTTGGAAGAAAGATTTTAACGGACAAGAATTTACTATTGATTATAAAGGCTTTATTCAAGGTGCAGAAGAAGGAATTGTGCCCGATGAAAATGGCGAAGAATACCTTAAAATTGTAGAAGCTGGCGGCGGAAATCGTCACAATCACTTTCTGAAAGCTGGTCAAACGGCTGATAATCTTCATAATATACTTATTGCTTTCAACAATCCAACAGAAGGCGCAATCAATATAATGAGCGACGCAGATGGAAATTACACTATCAAAAGTCCGTTTGATGGCGAGTATATGATCATGGCAATTCAGAAAAAAGACAGTGTATATAAAGACAGC
Organism: Kordia antarctica; assembly: GCF_009901525.1. Classification (NCBI taxonomy): domain Bacteria; kingdom Pseudomonadati; phylum Bacteroidota; class Flavobacteriia; order Flavobacteriales; family Flavobacteriaceae; genus Kordia; species Kordia antarctica. The sequence continues at coordinate 1,261,263 of NZ_CP019288.1, read as the reverse complement.
GTACAACCGTTTAAATTACGTTCATTATATAACTTAGCAGGATTGCAATTTGTAATTCCAGAACCTGCCACAAAAGGAAAAATTGGCGTTGTAGAAACTCCGGAACGTCTAAAAGATCAGGCAAATGCTATCATTTTAGAAGTTTCTAGCAATGGCGAAACGGAAGAAGTACGCGTTATGGGCGGAAAAGGATATACAAACGCGCCAATAAAAATTACCGTTGGCGGATTGGACTTTTGGCTTACTTACGGAGCTGATAAATTAAACCTTCCGTTTGGTATAAAACTAAATGATTTCATTGCCGAACGCTATCCTGGAACACAAGAAGGCGGCGGTTATAAATCGTTCAAAAGTAGAGTTACAGTAGAAGATGAAGCTGCATTTGATTATGATATCTATATGAATCATGTATTAGATCATGCTGGATATCGATTCTTTCAAGCACAATTTGATAAAGATGAAAAAGGAACAATTCTTTCTGTAAGTCACGATTATTGGGGAACAAATATTACCTACTTAGGATACATGTTATTGTATTTGGCATTAATGGTAATTTTGTTTGATAAAAATACGCGTTTTGGTAGTTTAAAGAAGCAAATGGAAAAAATCAAGAAGCAAAAATCAAAACTAACTGTCATTGCATTGTTATTTTTCAGTTTTGGAGCAGTTGCACAAGATACTGGAGAAGTGGTTAATCAAGCGAAAGCGACACAGCAAGAAACAGTTGTACAAAAAGATAGCATTAGTCATGAAGGACACAATCATGCAGAAGGTGAAGGTCATGAGCATGAAATTGTTACACAACAAATTACAGCCAAACAAATAGATTCTATCATTTATGCAAATCTAGTTCCCAAAGAACATGCTGATAAATTTGGGCGTTTGGTAATTCAAGATGGTGGACGTATGAAACCTGCCAATACATTTGCGCAAGAATTAGTACGCAAACTGAGCAAGTCAAACACATACAACGATAACATGTCTGCAAATCAGGTATTGTTGTCTATGATTCAATATCCAAAATTGTGGTATAATGCTAACATTATCAGTATTAAGAGTCGAAAACACGATAGTTTACGTACGATTATCGGAATTGAAAAAAGTGATACACATGCAATGTTACTTGATTTTTTTGATGAAAAAGGAAACTACAAATTAGCACCGTATTTACAAGATGCTTACAAATCGAATACGCCAAATCAATATGAAAAAGCAATTAAAGAATACGATTTAAAGCTTGGATTGATTAATAGAGCTACTTCTGGAGAAATCTTAAAAATATTTCCGTTACCGGAAGATGAAAATAACAAATGGATTTCTGGTGAAGATTATAGGTTAAATCCAGAGCGAGGATTTCAACCCAAAGATTCATTATACGAGCGTTACGTGAAAAATGCAATGCCAGTATATGTGATTATTCTGAATGAAGCACAAAAATCAGGTAATTATAAAGAAGCAGACAATATGCTTGATAGTTTCCGTAAACGTCAGGAAGAATTTGGAAGTGAAGTATTGCCATCTCTGAGAAAGATTGACACAGAAATTTTGTACAATAAAATCAACATTTTTGAACGTTTAATGATCTATTATTTACTAATAGGTTTTGTAATGTTTGTCTTAATTATTACTCAGATTTTTAAAGATGGTAAACGAATTAGAATAGGTATTGCGGTTTTTAAATGGCTTGTAGTTGCATTATTTGTATTGCATACTTTGGGATTAATTACGCGCTGGTATATTTCGGGTCATGCACCTTGGAGTGATGCGTACGAATCTATGCTGTATGTTGCTTTTGCAACGATGTTATTTGGAATATTATTCGGTCGAAAGTCAGATTTAGCTCTTTCGGCAACAACATTTGTAGTGTCTATTGTTTTATTAGGCGCACACATGAACTGGCTCGATCCTAATATTGCAAATTTAGTACCTGTATTAGACAGTTATTGGCTGTTAATTCACGTAGCCGTAATTGTTGCCAGTTACGGACCATTTGCGCTAGCAATGATTCTTGGAATTGTGTCGCTTTTACTAATAATTTTGACCACGAAAGAGAACAAAAAACGCATGGAACTCAACCTAAAAGAAATTACCATTATCAACGAAATGGCGATTACAGTTGGTTTGGTCATGTTAACTATTGGAAATTTCCTTGGTGGAATGTGGGCAAATGAAAGTTGGGGACGTTATTGGGGTTGGGATCCAAAAGAAACGTGGGCATTAATCAGTATCATGGTGTATGCGTTTATATTACACATGCGATTAGTTCCAGGATTGCGCGGACGTTGGTTCTTTAATTGGATGTCTATTTCTGCATTCGGATCTATCTTATTTACGTATTTCGGTGTAAACTTTGTCCTTAGCGGATTGCACTCGTATGCAACAGGAGACGCTGTTTTAGGATTACCATTTGTATACACTGCCACTGCAATTTGGTTAGCGTACGGAGCTTTGGCGTATTGGCGTTATCAGGTTCATTATCAGAAGAATAAGTCTGTGAATTAGTCTCAGTCTCAGTTTTCAGTTTTCAGTTTTCGGATTGGGGAAACTTCAAACCTTGATATTTCCTCGAAGTGACTTTTTTAGTTTAAAGGTTTATAAGTTTAGTTCAGTTTGGAAAAACTTCAAATTTTGATATTTAGTGTTCAATATTTTATATTTCCACAAACCACTTTTACATTTAAAATTTAGCATTTAAAATTTTACATTTAGTTTATAAGTTTAGCTCAGTTTGGAAAAACTTCAAATTTTGATATTTAGTGTTCAATATTTTATATTTCCACAAGCCACTGTTTTACATTTAAAATTTTACATTTAGTTTATAAGTTTAGTTCAGTTTGGAAATACTTCAAACTTTGATATTTAGTGTTCAATATTTTATATTTCCACAAGCCACTGTTTTACATTTAAAATTTAGCATTTAAAATTTTATATTTAGTTTATAAGTTTAGTTCAATTTAGAAAAACTTCAAACTTCGATATTCACTGTTCGATATTCACTGTTCGATATTCACTGTTCGATATTTGATATTTATAACTTTTACATTTAAAATTTATCGTTAACATTTAGAATTTCAAAGTACTTCTCGATACAAAATTTTGCAAAATTTTACTCGAAGTGACGTATAGAAATTCAATTTTACAATCAACAATCAACAATCAACAATCAACAGTCATTCAAGCCATTTTCGAAAGCCCGAAGTCGTGGACGAACTTGTCATTACTTTCTCTTTCAATCCTGTGAGTTGAAGCAACAACCGATTTTTAAAATGACTTTCTATATTTTCAATGTATTCAATATGTGCGATTTGACTCCGATTGATGCGGAAAAACTTCAACGGATTCAACATTTCATGAATGGTTCCGAGATTATGCGAAATCGGGTATTTTTTGCCTAAATGATCAATTGCCATGCAAAAATCGCCAGAAGCTTCAATCAGACTAATATCACTTACGTTTAACAATTGAATTCCTTTTGATTTTTTAATTACAAAACGCTTCTTATAATGTATTTCTTCTTGCTTTAATGCAGATTTTAATAAATCAATTGTGTCATTGTGAATTGGCTGAAAAGACTCTGTTTTAAAGAATGATTGAAACTTATTTAATGCTTGTGTAATGTCTTCTTTGGTATACGGTTTTAAAATATATGCAATTCCATTCGTGCGAAACGCTTCAAACAAATATTCGTCATGTGCCGAACAGAAAATGATTGGACAATCAATTTGAACCGAATTAAAAATATCAAACGAAATTCCATCTAACAATTGAATATCCGACAAAATAAAGTCATACGTATGTTGCGATAAAAATTCACGTGCTTTTTCATTGGAACGCGCCCAATCGTGCAAGAAAGATTCTTCAAAATAGGTTTCTAAATTTGCCACGAGTTTTTCGTAAGCTGGAATTTCATCTTCTAAAATTAATATGCGCATTGAAGTGTACATTAAGATTCTTTACTTAGTTTAATCACTGGAATTTTTACGGTAAATTCGCTAACAGTATCATTGATAATTGGCTTCTGATCTGATAATAATGTATATCGATATTCTAAATTTTTCAAACTTGTTCCCAAGGATTCTTGATTGGTTTTAAGCGTACTTTTTGTATTTGAAAATGTAAGCCAATCTTCATCAATTGTCAATAGTGCTTTAATAGCTTTTCCGTGTTGTGAACGATTGTGTTTCGCAATATTTTCCAACAAAGTTTGAATCGCGCCAGTTGGTACAAATTTGTTTTCTAAAGACACATTTTTCACAATCTCAAAATCATAATCGTCACCAAATCTGGTTTTTAACAAGAAAATATAATTCTCAGCCAAACTCATTTCTTTTGTCAATTCCATGACTTCAGCATCTTTTGTTTGAATTAAATAGCGATAAATTGATGACAAACGATTCACATATTCTTTCGCTTTTTCCGTATCGCTATCAATCAATGCATCAAGCGTGTTGAGGTTATTAAATAGAAAATGCGGACTAATTTGTGAACGTAATAATTTCAACTCATTTTCTTTTTGTTGTTGTTTTACAGATGTAAAAAGGATCTGATTTTCGTAATATTTCTTTGCTAAAATCAATCCGAAAGGCAAGCCAATACTTTCTGCCGTATTGGAAATATAATTTACAATTTGTTGAATACCATATTTAAATTGGCTCCAATCGTTTTTACTACTGAAATGACCAACCGCATCTTCTAAAAACCCAGCAATCATCATCAATAAAACTGCCCAACATGTGAATTGTAAATACTTTCTACTATTGATAATAAAATTAGGAATCAACCAATACAAAAGAATGTAAATCATACCAATATCAATAATGACAAAGGCAGGAATATCCAACACATATTCTATAAAATTGTTTTCTCTTTTTACATATTCATAAATGGTCATCAACACAGATACACCGTAATAAATTACGAAGAGCATGTAATCGGATTTGTTGAGTTTTGTATCCATAATGAGTTGTTAAAAATAGAGTAAATTTTGTTATTTTGTACAATTCAATACAACTTTTGCAAATGATTTTTTTCATTTTTTCATTTTCTTTTTCTTTGTTCGCACAAAGAAAAGAAACAAAAGAAAGTGCGTTTTTCCAGAGGTGTTTCTAGTTTTTTCTTTGAAAAACTAGAACCGCAATTATTTTTCTAAATTTTTTCCAAGGCTTCAAAAATTCTTAACGAAAAATAATTACTACACTGCGGAAAAAAATGTCACGTATTGTTCTATTCAGTCAATTAAATTTATTGCTTCGTTTTAATTCGATCAACTTCGTCGTCAGCGCTATTTTTTCTGTTTTTAGATTTGTTGTATTTCTTCCCAAAACTATAACTTAATTGTAAAAATACATTTCTACGCGGCCAATCGCTTGTAAAGTTTGCATTTACATTGTCATAATTGATGGCTCCGTAAAATTTACGATCTATAATTTCTTCCAATTCTACACTTACTTTTAACTTTTCATCTAAGAATTTTTTGCTAAACGCGATATCAATTCCAGCAATCCAATCAAACTCAATTTGTCCTTCCAATCCGCCAGACGTATAATATCCAGAGATTTCCGATTGAATATTCCAAGGTAACTTATATTCTGCGCTTGTGTACCAAGTCAGACTCCATTTTGACGTATCTAACACAGGAGTTAAATTTTCAGAAGTAAATTTATTATGATTTGCAATAACGCCAGTATAACCTTCCAAACCTTTTATAAAACTCAATGGCGCAAACAAACTAAAGCTCCAATTTTCATTATTTGCTAAGTTAATTGTAGAACGAGAAGTTTCAGAAGTTACATCATTTTGTGACACAATTTGAAACAAAATATCATCAGTTTTACTATAGCTTGCGCTGAAAAATGGCTGGTTTTCATATGTTAAGTTAAAACGAAAACTATTCGTCAACGCAGGCTTTAGCGTAGGATTTCCTTCTTCAAACGTAAACGGATCGTAATAATATACAAACGGATTTAAAGTTTCATACGAAGGTCTTTGAATGCGATAACTATACGCAACATTTGCAGCAATTTCTTCGGTAATATTTCTAGAAATACTCAAACTTGGGAAAAATTTTGCAATCGTTCTATCCAACGAAGTATTCAAATTTGCAGAAGTTCCTACGGTTTCACTTTGTTCCCAACGCAATCCACCAGAAAAAGACCATTTATCAACGGAAACATTCAGTTTTGCGTATGCTGCCATGATATTTTCATCAATCAAAAAACGATTGGTTTGGTTGCTATTATTTACATATTCGCCACTTGAATTCTGCACCAATGATTTTAAATCACTATCCGAATCTACATCTGAAAACTTAAATCCTGCGCTCAGCGTTGCTTTTTTACCTAACTGACGTTTGTAATCTGCTTGATATGTATAAATTTTATACGCTGCATCTTGAAAATACCGCTGATTGTCATACGCTACCGAACTTTGTCCAACCTGAAATAAATTGTTTTCATTTGTGGAATTGTAATCTACATAATTAAAATCGAGCGTAACCTTATTCACTTCATCATCATATTCATAATACGGATTGATGACGTACAATGTCCAATCGCGCTCAAATTTGTTATCTGTTTCCAACGATTCCATGTTTCCGTTGCTCGTAATATTCGTCACATTATCCGTAATTCTGTTGGAAGAACTTCCCGTGCGTTGGACGCTAATTCCTGTCGTATGTTTTTTATGGAGGTAATAATCTATTCCTGCACTCAATCGCAACGTATTTGGATCAAAAGGCGAACGTGAAAATTGATCGTAAGTTTCATTGCCAACTTTTCGTACAATTTGTAAATCTTCTCGCCAAGAACCGCGTGAATAACTCGCGCTTGCTTGCCAATTAATTTTATCTTTAAAACTTGCAATCGAAGCACTTTTTCTAAATGTAAAACCGTCCACATAACCAACTGTACTTTTCAATGTTCCGTAGGTTCCGAGTTTTACATTTTTCTTTAAAATAATATTAATCAATGCGCCCGAACCATCTGCATCGTATTCTGCACCAGGTTGTTGCACCAATTCTATCTTTGCAATATTATCGGCAGGCATTTCGCGCAACAGCGTTTGCATATCCATATAATTGGTTTGTTTTCCGTTAATTAGGATGCGAATATTACTTTGTCCGGCATAACTCAAATTTCCATTAGTGACTAACATTCCTGGAATTTTTTTAATCACATCACGCACATTTGAATTCACCATTTCTGAATTTTCTAAATTCACCACAAGTTTTTCTGCGGTTTGTGTAATCACAGGTTTTTTGGCAACAACGACAACTTCGCCTAAATTTTCAGGAATGTCTTCTTTCATGATAAAATCGAAAGTTACATTTTTGGTGGAATCAATTTTTAAAACAATAGAACGTTGCGTTTTGTAACCAAACAAAGAAGCTTCTACAATATAACTTCCGTTTTTGACATTTTTGAAAATGTACGTTCCGTTATCTTCGACAATTACGGCTTTTAGTGGAGTTTCATTTTCACTTTCGTATAAAACTACATTGACAAAAGATAAATGTTGCTTCGTTTCGTCGAGTATATTTCCTGTAATCGTACTTTGCGCAAGCATGGAAAAGCTTGTGAGCAATAAAATGGTGGTGAATAGAGTTTTTAACATAATTGTTCGTTTTTTTTGATATACAAATATGTTTCAGAATTAGTATATAGAAAAGAGGTTTCTGCCGAATTGGGATTAAAAAAGGTTGAATTGGGAATATTTTACCGTTAAATTTACAGATGAAAAAAAATAATTATTTGCGTGTTTTCCGTGTTTTACTTCATATTTTACTTGTAATTCTGCTTACGATACTCACACAAGTTGGCGGATTGGCATATTTAATCTATTTAGGATTGAAACGTCGCAATACGATTTTGGCTTGGAAGCGAAAAGTGATGAATTTTGGCATGTTTCTAGTAATATACAGTATTTTATCTTTTGTAATTTTACCAGTATTGGCTTCAACTATCTATAATAGAAAAGCACTTCCTATTACAAATACAGCATTAAAACCGTTGCGTATGTATACATATTTGATGAATCGGCATTATGTACATGAAGATTTATACGCAGTTTTGCTTTCAGAAACAGCAACTATGCAAGAAGAATTTCCAGAAACGACTACCTATTATTTAGATGCAAGTTTTCCGCTTGGCGCGAATTTTCCCTTGTTGCCACATTGGAGTCATAACGACGGACGAAAAATAGATTTGGCTTTTTATTATACAGATGCGACTACGAAACAAAACAAAAACGGAAGCCCATCTTGGTTGGGTTACGGCGTTTGCGAATCGCCCAAAATAGGAGAGGAGAACATGCCTGAGTTTTGTGCGGAGAAAGGATATTTTCAATATAGTTTCTTGGAAAAAATAGTTCCGCAACACAACAAAGGGAATTATGTTTTTGATAGAGTTCGAACAAAATACTTGATCGAAAAATTGACAGCTTCATCAAAAATCAAGAAAATATTTATTGAGCCACATTTAAAAAAACGCATGAAACTTACGAGTTCTAAAATACGTTTCCACGGGTGTCATGCAGTTCGTCATGACGATCATATTCATTTGCAGTTGTAGCAAGTATTTAAATACCTTCAATTTTACAGATTTCCATTCCGACAGTGAGTTTTTTATTATTTTCGCAGCACCATATTAGTTTTCCTTCACAAAAGCTTTCATATTCCATTTCAAGGTTTTCGTTTTCAATTCTACAAAGAATGTCTCCATGTTTTACGATATCGCCAGTTTTGTAATACCATTTGGTTAATACTAATCCTTTTTGATTCCCCAAGTCAGGAGTTGTAAGTGTTTCCACGTGTCCTGTTTTTAGTTTAGAATCGTGTTCCAATTGGGGTTTTGAATTATTTTGCTCTAGTTCTTCTGAAGTACGAAAATTGGAATTTACTTTTAAATCATTTTTTAAACGATCTCGTTTCTCCTGAGAAGGGAAAAGTCTACTAAATATAGTTTTAATTATTTTATTCATAATCTTAGATATTAGCAACAAAGTGTCTATTTACTTTCTTTCAAAACCATATCAATTGTAATTGCGCCAGATAAAATTGCCATTTTCTTGGTAGTATCAGTAATATCAGAATTTATATTTACATTGTATTTATCAGCAGATGTAAAAATTTCTTTCATTGCTCCATTCCATTTTTTACTAATTGTTCCAATCTCTTTTTTGCGGGAATCGTTTATTTTAAAGTTCCAAGCTTTCCAATCTCCATTAATTTCAGAAATAAGTTGTCCTGAACTATCATTAATTTTAAAAGTAGGTTTAATTAATGTGAACTTTTGTTTTATAGAACCAATCGTATGTCCTCTAGAATCATCTATTTTAATTGTAGACATAAAAAACGTCCAACCTCTAGAAATTGTTGCTTGTATATTGTCATTAGAATCCTTTATTTCTAGTTTAAAAGGCAACATTTTTTTGTTCAATATAAGTCTAAGTAATTTTTGACCTGTAGAGATTTTTTGATTCACAGAACCTATTTCATTTCCTTTATCATTAAATACCTTGTAGCAATTTTCAAACTTGAAATAATTAACTTTTTCGTCAATAAAATAACTGTTTGTATCAAAAAAATTTGAACTCATCTTTATATTGGTTTTAGTTTTAATTGGTATTAATAATGTTTCCTACATCAAACTTTAGTCAGTTTCTCTTTGTGCTAAAATACTATTATAAGTAATAGAATTAACGATATGTAACAGGATTTTTTATTCTAAGTAAACTTTAACAAGATCATTAAAATTCAGCTATTGTAAAAACTATACGAATCTTGTTTATAACCAAAATTAATCTGTTCGTTTACTATGCGGACGATTATTTGCGTAATATTCTTTCTTTGCTTTTTTATTCTTGTAATAGCCAATAACAACCAATGACATTGGAAAGAAAATTATAATGCCAATCCATTTTAAGATAATTAAAAGTATATCGAGAAAACTTTTGTCAGAATCATTGGTATTCAACAACTTTCTGTCACTTCTAGAAATTTCTGCAGTTGCAGTTTTTCCGCCAGTTAATTCTTGATATTCAGAAAAAGTTGTCGTTTTCTTTCGTAACAATTCGTGCGCGGCTTCCAGTTCATGGCTATTATATTTAGCAGAATTGGTAATTATAGAAACCAGCTCGGACTTTGTTTTATGTTTGAATTCTTCTAGATATTTGGACTTCATTTATTTATAGTGTCACGTTTTACACAATCGAAATGCTAAACTATTCTTTTCGCAACCAACCTACAATTTTTTCATCTTGAATTTTCCAACGATTATTTTCATAAATTAAATCAAAAGAAACACGTGTTTTGCTAAATGGACCGGCATTTTGTTGAATAATTGAAACTGAATTTTCAGTAACTTTTGTCACAATGGCAACATGTCCGAAACTATTATACCAAGAACTTTGAAACACTAAAATATCGTTTGTTTTTGGTTTTGAAATACTTCCGTTTTTATATTGAAGCAAATTACGTTGTGTATTCCGTTTTCCATCTTTTATAGTTGGATTGAAGAAATCTTTCGCGTGTCCGTAACTATCTGGCATTTTATGGTTTAAATGTTCGTAGTAATATCGTTTGACAAATTCAACACATTGAAATTCTAATCCAAGATTATAACCATCTTTGGAAACATTTCGTTTTTCCACATGATTTACAGCGCCATTATAATAAACAGAAATAGTATGAAATGAATCTAGTTTTTCGCCGACAGTTCGAAAAGGATTGATATTTACATGTTGTGATACTTTCAACATTCCAATACAAAATCCTAAAAGAATAATTATTATAATTAGTTTTCGTTTCATAAGAAAAAATAAAAAAAGCTACACAATTTAAAAATTAAATATCACAATATTAGCCACAAAAGTGTTAGAAGCGTTCTACTTCTAATCGAATAGTTTCGTATTTTTACAAAAAACAACGAACCAATGAGAGTTTTTATACTACTATTTGTGTTGTGTGCGGTAAGTTGCACAACAAAACCTTCCAAAGAAAACGCAGGAGAAACTGCTTCAAATCAAAGCAACACGACAAAAAATACATCTAAAAAAGTTATGGAAAAAGGATCAATTCATCAGTTTACAGTCAAAGATATTTCAGGAAATGATTATAAATTTGCCGATTTAAAAGGAAAAAAAGTAATGATCGTTAACACAGCTTCCGAATGCGGATTGACGCCACAATACGAACAATTGCAAGAAGTATACGAAACGTATAAAAATAAAAACTTTACGATTGTTGGTTTTCCAGCAAACAACTTTGGCGCGCAAGAACCTGGAAGCGATCAAGAAATTGCAAAATTTTGTAAAGCAAATTATGGAGTTACGTTTCCGATGATGAGTAAAATTTCTGTAAAAGGAGATGATATGCATAAAGTGTATCAATTCTTAACGCAAAAATCTAAAAATGGATTGCAAGATTCTGACGTTGCTTGGAACTTTCAAAAGTATTTATTGAACGAAAAAGGCGAATTGGAAAAAGTAATTTCTCCACAAACATTGCCAAATGACGAAAGTGTTCTTAGTTGGATTGATGCAAAATAATTTCACATAAATACACAGATGAAAAAAAATAATATAGGATTAAATACAGTTTGTACGCATATTGGCGAAGTGAAAGATGAACAGTTTAAAGGTGCAGTTTCGCCACTTTATATGAGCAGTTCATATGCGTTTGATGATGTTGAAGTAAAGCGTTATCCGCGATATTTTAATACGCCAAACCAAGAAGCATTAAGCAAAAAAGTAGCCGCTTTGGAACATACGGAAGCTGCCATTATTTTTGGAAGCGGAATGGCTGCGGTAAGCACAAGTTTATTAGCGTTTTTGCACAAAGGCGATCATATTGTATTGCAAAATGCATTGTATGGCGGCACGATGAATTTGGTGTTGGAAGAATTTCACAAATACGGAATTGAATACACATTTACGAAAAGTTTGGATGTGAAAGACTTCAAAAAGGCGATCAAAAAGAATACAAAAGTAATTTATATAGAAACGCCTTCGAATCCGTTATTGAAAATTACGGACATTCGGAAAGTTGCCAAGCTTGCTAAGAAAAACAACATTGTCACAATGATTGATAATACGTTTGCAAGTCCTGTAAATCAATTACCTGGAACAATGGGAATTGATATTATGATTCATAGTGCGACTAAATATTTTGGCGGACATAGTGATATATTGGCTGGTGCAGTTGCCGCTTCCGCAGAACATATAAATCAGATATTCCAATTAGGAAAAAACCTTGGAGGAAGCTTAAGTGATTTTACGGTTTGGATGTTGGAAAGAAGCATGAAAACGTTGGGAATTAGAGTGAAAGAACAAAATAAAAATGCATTGAAACTCGCAAATTATCTTGAAAAGCATGAATCAGTAGCAAAAGTATATTACCCAGGATTAAAATCGCATGCTGATTACGAATTGGCAAAATCGCAAATGTCGGGATTTGGCGGAATGCTATCTTTTGAGTTAAAACCTGAGTATAATGTTTCTAAATTTTTCAAATCGCTCAAAATGATCAAACCTTCTATGAGTTTGGCTGGAGTGGAAAGTACGATGTTGAGTCCGACAAAAACTTCACATGCTTTATTAACGCCAGAAGAACGTGAAAAGCAAGGAATTGCAGACGGTTTAATTCGTTTCTCGGTTGGAATTGAAGATAAAAAAGATATTATTTCTGATATCAATCAAGCAATAAAAAAGTCAAAGAAGAAGTAAATTCACTTCTATAAAAATTAAAAACCTCAATCAATCACGATTGAGGTTTTTTAGTAGGAATCATTCTTAAAAAAATATAAAGCAATGTTAATTTCGGTTGAATACTTTCAATTTTTAGTATCTTAGTATTTCCCTCCAAAAAAAATAAAAAACAACCAATTATCAATATGAATAAACTACTAATTTGTGTACTTGCTTTACTACTATTTATAAATTGTAAACAAAATGCAAATGCACAAGAAGCTGCTGCAACGGGAAAATTCAATCTTAATTTTGAGAAAAATGACTTGAATGAAACATTGCCAGATAATTGGCTTCAATGGGGAAAATTTGATGTAAAAAAAGATAGCGTTGCACATGCTGGAAAATTTGCTGGAAAAGTTAATTCTGGATCAGAAAAAGGTGCTTTTAGTAGTATTGCATATAAAATTCCAGCGAATTATGAAGGTAAATCAATTCGACTTGAAGGGTATATGAAAACCGAAAATGTTGTAGGATATTCAGGATTGTTATTACGCGTTGACGGAAATGGAAAATCGTTGGTTTTTGACAATATGGCTAAACAGAAAATTCAAGGAACAAACGATTGGAAAAAATATTCAATTACGTTGGCATATCCCGAAGAAGCAGAAATCATTTATGTAGCGGGACTTGTTAGTGGAGAAGGAACCGCATGGTTTGATGATTTTGTAGTTACCATTGATGGGAAAGATATTCAAACACTTAAAGAAAGAAAACCGAAAGTTTTTAAAGCACGATTAGACACCATATTTGATAAAGGTTCTAACATTAAATTTCCAGTATTAAACAAAGAAAATAGTACCAATTTAGAACTCTTAGGAAAAGTTTGGGGATTTTTAAAGTATTATCATCCAGAAGTTGGAAAAGGAAATTACAATTGGGATTATGAATTGTTTCGTGTATTGCCAACATATCTAAAGGTTGAAAATGCTGTTGAAAGAAATCAAGTGCTGATCGGTTGGATTGAAAAACTAGGAAAAGTTGACATTTGTAAAACATGTGATGCAACTAAAGAAGACGCTTTTCTAAAACCCGATATGGCTTGGATTGATGCTGCTGGATTTAACACAATACTAAAAGAAAAATTAACGTACATCTACAAAAACAGATTTCAAGGGAAACATTATTATATAAAACCTGCTAAAAACATTGGAAATCCAGATTTCATCAATGAGCAAGCGTATAAAGAAATGGAATATCCTGATGCTGGTTTCCGATTGTTGGCATTGTACAGGTATTGGAATATGATTCATTATTTCTTCCCGTATAAATATCTTTCTGACAAAGATTGGAATACAACACTTAAAGAATATGTTCCAAAATTTGTCGATGCAAAAAGTGAACTTGATTATGAATTGGCAACGGTTCAAATTATTGGTGATGTACAAGATACACATGCTGGTTTATGGGGAAATGATGATAAAATGGAAGCAATGTTTGGTGAAAACCAAGCACCATTTAAAGCAAAGTTTATTGAAAACAAATTAGTCGTTATTAAATATTACAATCCAGAATACGAAGAAGTTTCAAAACTAAAAGTAGGAGACATTATTACGCATATTGATGGTAAAACAGTTGAAACATTAAAAAAAGATGTATATAAATATCATACAGCTTCTAACGAAACCGTAAAAGATAGAAGTATTGCGAGTACAGTTTTGCGTTCGCCCAAAACAGAAATTACAATTGATTATATTTCCAATGGAAAAACGAAAAAACATAATCTTACGCTTTATAAACGTAAAAGTTTGAAGCTTTATGGAGTTGATACGACAGCGAAATGTTATAAAATGTTAGCAGGAAATATTGGCTACGTTACACTTGAAAATATTAAGGATGAAGACATTTCTGAGATTAAAAAAATGTTTAAAAACACCAAAGGAATTATTATTGATATTCGTAATTATCCATCTACGTTTGTGCCGTTTAAATTAGGAAGTTATTTTGTTTCAAAACCAACATCTTTTGTGAAGTTTACAGAAATGAATGTTCAAAATCCTGGGGAATTCAATTTCTTGGAAGGTCCAAAAATTCCAAATGAAACCGAAACGTATGCAGGGAAATTGGTTGTTTTAGTTAATGAACAATCGCAAAGTCAATCAGAATATACGGCAATGGCATTTAGAGCAGGAGACAATACAACTATTGTTGGAAGTACAACTGCTGGCGCAGATGGAAATGTGACTTTTATTTATTTGCCAGGCGGATTGCGCACGGCTATTTCTGGACTTGGTATTTACTATCCAAATGGTGGCGAAACACAGCGAATTGGAATTATACCTGATGTTGAAGTAAAACCAACGATAAAAGGCATTCAACAAGGAAAAGATGAAGTATTAGAAAAAGCAATCGAAATTATTCGGAAAGAGGAATAGAATAAAAGTATTACGACAGTTTACGTGATAAAAATTCTTAGTTTTTGCAGTAAACAAAATAACGTATTTTTGTAAAAAGGAATAAAAAACATGAAGTTAGACATATTAGCCATTGGCGCGCATCCTGATGATGTAGAATTAGGTTGTGGCGCAACGATTGCTAAAGAAATTTCCAAAGGAAAAAAAGTAGGTATTCTCGATTTGACTCGTGGCGAATTAGGTTCGCGCGGTTCCGCAGATTTACGTGATATTGAAGCGATAAATGCTGCGAAAATTTTAGGTGTTTCTGTTAGAGAAAATGTAGCTTTTGCTGATGGGTTTTTCATAAATGATAAAGAACATCAATTGGAAATCATTAAGATGATTCGCAAATATCAACCAGAAATTGTGTTGTGTAATGCTATTGATGATCGCCATATTGATCACGGAAAAGGAAGTCAGCTCGTAAGTGATGCTTGTTTTTTAAGTGGATTGATAAAAATTGAAACTAAACTCGATGGAAAATCACAAGGAAAGTGGCGACCAAAACATGTATATCATTACATTCAATGGAAAAACTTGGAACCCGATTTCGTAGTTGATGTTTCAGGATTTATAGATAAAAAGCAAGATGCTGTGATGGCGTACAGTTCACAATTCTATGATCCGAACAGTAACGAAGTAGAAACGCCTATAACGAGCAAAAACTTCATTGATAGTATAAACTACCGTGCAAGAGATTTAGGTCGTTTAATCGGCGTAGAATACGCTGAAGGTTTCACGGTGGAACGTTACGTTGCCGTAGATTCAATTTCAGATTTAATTTAAAATATATGCAAGGAGAACCATCATACGATCCATTTCAACTTCAGAATGCACCAACAGAGCAGAAATTTTCATGGCAAGAAAAAGTCGTGGCAATTGTATTGGTTGTTATTTTTGCAACAATTCCTTTATATGAAATAAGTTCAGATGCTTTCAAAGTAAATTATGTACAAGAATATAGTTCTGGTCCAATATGTGCAAGTTCTTATTTTCAAACATATAAACCAATGAATTTACAATATTCACAAGGAAAAAGTAAAATTAAACAATAAGTAAAACTATGGAGCAAGAACATATACACGATCCGTTTCAATTTCAATATGCGTCTAGTACGCGAAAGTTTTCAGTGCGAACAAAAATTATGGCAATTGCATTGGTTTTAATTTTTTTGATGATTCTTTTGTATGAAATAAGCCCTGAGACATTCAAGTTGGACCATTTCGTTCTAGATTCTTCTTTTTCACCTTATCGAGGTTTATGCAATGGTCTTTTCTAGAAACTGTTTTTGAGTTGTGGTAAAATTGGATAATTGCAATTTTTTCAAACGCTAATCTTTTCAAAATCATAGACATAAAAAACAAAGTAAAATAAATTTTATAAATGCTTTGGATGGAATGCGAAATAGTTTATATTTGCACCCGCAAAACAAATGGTAATTGTAGCTCAGTTGGTTAGAGCATCGGTTTGTGGTACCGAGGGTCGCGGGTTCGAATCCCGTCTTTTACCCTTTTATGAAGCCTTCCTAACGGAAGGCTTTTTTTTTGGATTATAGCGAAATTACAGAAAGATGTAAGATGATAAGTTTCTGTTGAATGTAATTGAAGTGAATCTCGTTTTTATCTTTTCATGGAGATTGTACAAAAGTCAAATTTTCGTCAAATCAAACTTGATTCGGTTTCTCATCATCATTAAAAATCAGCGTAATGAGATTCTGAATAGATATTGAATCAAGTTCAGCACAAGGTTGTGAATGACGTCTTTTTTTATTTTTAAACGTTTTTCTTCCTTATAAGTCTCTTAATTTCTCACTTACCTTTTTGTTGCTTTTTTATTTCTTTTGCGAAACCAAATTAGGAACAGCAAAACAATACCGATTCCAAGTACAATCCATACTACATAGTTGGTTTCAGAACTTAGGAAAGTTATAGGATTATTAGTTCCATTAATGACAAAACCAGCCCAATAAAAAGGAGTTTTCAGGTTGGCATCATCGGTTGTTTTTAAATATTGAAGTTTTGCCAATTGTAACGCTTTTGCTTTTGTTTTCCCTGCTTTTAATTCTTTGTAAAACTGAACCATAATTTTCTGAGTTGCAGTATCAGGAGCTTCCCATAAGCTGGCAACTGTTGTTGGAACTCCAGCATGTGTAAACGCTCGATGGAGCGAAATCATTCCTTTTTTTACGTCTAAAACGCCATCTCCAGTACTGCAAGCGCTCAAAACTGCCATATCGGCTTTTAAATTCATACCATACAATTCTTCGATATATAATTTATTGTCGGAGTTGCCTTCTGTAAATAAAAGATAACTGAGTTCAGGCGTTACAAGATCTACGCTTGCATGCATTGATAAATGTAATAATTGTGCATTTGGCGCATGTTTTTTAAAATTTTTTTTCGTGGCGGAATAATCGGAAAACGTAGCATTTTCAAATAAATCGGCAAGTAATTCAGATTCTTTTTTGGCGCCATTCAAGCGATATTCATTTCCTCTTACAAGTTCGGCTATTGGTTCATTTGAAATTTCTTCATACGAAGGCGTAAAAATCATAAGATTGGAATTCTGCTGATTTTCAGTGTCAACATCTACAATCGTATTGTGTTGTAATAGCGAAAGATATGGCGTGTAAATAATTGTTTTATCTTCAATTAAATAGGCATTTGTACTATTTTTTAATGTTTCAAACGGAAGTTTAAATAAGTAATTATCTGGCACAATATTTAGATGTTCAAACGAAAGTGCTGATGTAGGAATTAATTGTTTATATAATTTTTTTGAAATTTCATCGCTATTTTTTCTGTTTGAAATATTGGAAACATATGTATTTATTTGTGTTGAAATAGCTTCAGAAGCGCCAAGTGATAAAAGTTGAACGTCATTTTTATGAATTACAAAAACATACAATGAATCTTGAAGATTTTCATACCGTAAGACAACTTCATTCATTTTCAATTTATCTTGAAAATCAGCAATCTTAAAATCTGATAAAGCTAATTTAGAATGATTCGGATATTGCTCTTTAAAATTCGCCTTTAGTTGCTCTAATTTCAATTTGAGCCCTAAAATGGTACTATCTTGTTTTTTCTTTCTAGCTTTTACCATTTCACTTCTAAGCGTCGCTTCTTCATAATTATAATCGTCAACAAAAGCAAATTCTGAAACTTCTCTGTTTTGTAAAAATTCTTGCCAATCTAAGGTGTTTTCTATGTTTTCTATAGCTTCCAGAAGCTCAGGAGTTGTCATTCCATGACCCGTGCCAGATCCTTTTATTTTTATTTTTATGAAATTGGAAATTATACGTTCAAATAATTTCCTAATTTTAGGCGTCGTTAGTTTGTTATCAATGGAATTTTTGAATTGAATTAATGCGAGTTTATTCAACTGAGCAATCACTTTTTTTGTTTCCGCATTCGAATCTCCATATTTCTTAAAATCATCTGATAAGTTTAGAAAAATCGACACATATTCTAGTATTTGAAATGGAGAAAAATTAGAAAAGTCTTTTTTTAGATTTTCGTCTACTGAATGAAATATTAAACCCATTTTAAAGACTTCTTTTCGTGCTTCTTCAACTTTGTTTAGGCGAAGTAATATATGAATCCGTTGCGCTCTATTATAACCCATTCTACTTTCTTTTTCTCTAGAGAAATCGATAAGTTTATTATTGCTATCTAATGCTTCTTTTAATTTATTTTGAATCAGTAATACTTCATTTTTTAAGTACCAAGCTATTTTTTTATAATGATCAATTACATTGTTTTGCTTCTCGTTTGCCAATACAGCATTCAAATAGGAAAGCGCTTTTTCTGCACTGTTTTTTTGCCCATTTTTTAATCGATAGAGATAAAATTCTCCCATTTTGGTTTGCGATAAAAGATAGGAAGGAATCGTAAGTGTTTCTGATTCTGAATTAGCTAAATCGCTTTCATATAGCTTTTTATGTTTATTAAAAGCTTCAATTAGTACGCTTTCATCAACGTTCGTATCTTTATAAAAATCTAAAACGGAACCATAATAATTATTTTTCGTTAAATAAGTTAATTGATGTTCATTCTCATTAAAAACCTTTTGCGATTTTTCTCTATATGAGCTGGCAATCGTATTTTCTCCAAAACTTTTGGAATGTATAGCCAAATCATTGTAAATAGCCAACAATATTGGCGGCGGCATGTTTTTAACCTGATCTAATAATGAGTTTGCTTTTTTTGATTTTTTATAAGCAATAATGTTTAAGCCTTTCAATAATTCAATACTGTTACTTTCTCTGATTGTTAGTATTTTTAATATCGTGCCTTCTTCTGAATTTGTACACATTTCAATTACATCTTCGTATGCTTTTCGTGTCGCTAATAAATTTCCTGAATAGCTAATGGCTTCTGCTTTAAAAAATAATACGTTTGCTCTAAATAAGCTGTCAGCCAATGAGTTTCCTATGTTATAATTTTCAACTTCTCTACTCAGACGCAGCAAGTTTTCAGCATCGTAATTTGATGCATATTCTCCCAAAACATTTAAAATGCTATCTCTATGTATTGTTTGACCAGCTATATATTGAAAAGAGCTACATAGAAAGAAAATGAAGAAAAGTATGCGCATAATTTATTTTTAAGAAATGTAAGATAGTTATTTTTCAATCAGAAGAAGTTGTATGTAAAATGCCTTTGTTTTTATTTTGAACGACTATCTTTTAAAAAATTATAATTCAAATTTATCGATGCAGTAAACGGAACATAATTTCGCTCTTTCCAATCGCCTTTAAATGCTTGTCCTTTAAAAGTAATTTGTAATTCAGTATCAGAAAGTTTTTCCAAACTCATATTTCCTGACGCAGAAAAATACTCCTCGTTGGTCGTTTTGTTGTAATACGCTAATTGAATATATCCTTCAGTTATTTGATTTAATAATTCGGTATCTGAAAAATCGACTACGCGCATGGTTGGTGCAAATTTTTTCTCGTTTAAATGATTAAATAAGTCTTTTTTTTCAATAGTTACAGAAACATATTCATTGCGATCATCTCTCGTATAAAGCCTAAAAATTGCCTTGCGATTTAAGAAGTGAACGCTGCTTTTTTTGCCACTCCAACTATTAATATTCAAAGCTTTGTTGTCCATAGTTGCTTCAAAACTTCCAGTTACTTTTTGTTGTGATAGTGCTTCTTCAAAAGCATCCTCTTCTTTTTGTAGGGCTGGTAATTCCTTTACAATTTCGAGCGCTTGTTCTACGTTTTCTTTTACTGCTTTTTGTTCTTCAGTATTATTTCCGCAAGAGATAAAACAAAGTAATAAGAATAGGAATAGTGTGTTTTTCATGGTTGTTTAGTGTTACTTTACGTTAAATTGTAATAGAGTTTTTGATTTCTTTTTGAGTTTAATTTTTTCATATTGATTACGATTTAAGATTACTTTAAAATCTATAATATACGTTCCGTGCGCTAGTGTGTCTAAAATATCGTTTGGAAAAATGATGTCGCCCGGAAATAACATATCGCCCGGAAAAAGAACACCTTCACTACGATTACTTTCGTACACAATTGTTCCTTTTTCATTTGTTATAATACCAACAATTGTAGCATGCAATCCATTTTTTTTAATGGCATACGAAACTGCATGCTTGCTAAGTAAAATGCTTCCTAGTTTTCCATGTTGTAGCCGTTCAAACAATGCTTGATTACTTTCACTAGCCGCATGTAAAACATCTTCATTAAAATCGGTGTTATATACCAATTGTGCTTTCGCCGAAATAGAAATTAGGATAAAAAATAAATAGCATATCTGTTTCATTAGTGTTTCATAATTTTTTTAGTAAACGTTTTACTTTCAGATTTTACATTCAAAAAGTAAATTCCCTTTGATAAATTAGAAACATCTACCGTTGCTTTAGAAGTAGTATTTACTTGAATTTCTTTCACTTTCATTCCTAAAGCATTAAAAACACTCACTTCTTTAATGAGTTCATCATTTTCTAAAGAAACGGTCACTTCTGTTGTCACAGGATTTGGATAAACCGCTATACCAGTTGTTAGTTTATCATCAGAAACACCTAATACAGTTGTCGTGTATTTTTGAATTCTTCCGCCAGGGGTTTGAAATGTAGAAATATAAAAATCGTTTCCTGTAATGAGGAAGTTTACACTATTAGCATCAATTCCTGTATACACCGTTTCTTCAAATGTGGGCAAACTTGCGGTAGTATCAGTTTTTGTAATTCGTTGCGCAGAACCTCCATGTATAGTATAAATATCAGTGCCTACTGCAAAAATATCATTCCCAAAAGCCAGTGTGTTTTCTACGATTACTGGTGTCGGATTAGTATCTGTAATATTTATTTTAAATAACCGAGTACCATTACCTGATATAAAATCTGTGAAATATAAATCATCACCAATATGAGCAGTCGCGTGTGGAAATTGCAAGCCTGTAACCATATCTTCAGAAGTTGTAGGATTTGTAAGCGGTATTCTTATAACTTTGCCTCCATCAAGTAAAGCTGTGTACAAAAAACCATTATGTAAAGTCATATACGTAGTTCTGGTATTTATTGTACTATTTGCGGTTACATTTTGTAAAAAAACGGGTGTTGGATTGGTTTGCGTTAAATCTATTGTATAAAGTGCTCCTGAAAGAGTCAATAAATACAGATCTGTTCCTTGCAATGCTAAAGCTCTCGGATATTCTAAACCAGTAACAATATCAACCCTAGTAGGTGTGACTTGAGAAATATCTATTTTAGAAATTTTTCCGTTATTAGAACCGTCTCCTGAATCTGCAAAATATAATATGTTACCGTCCAAAACCATTCCTGCAGGACGTGTGCAATCGGTAAAATAATCTGCTTGCGCTTGAATAGTTATCGCAAATAATAAGGCTGTTAAGAGTAGTAATTTTTTCATAATTAATTAATTTTTTCAATTTTAAATGTAATAGCAATTTTATTGTTGCTATTTTCTGTTGCTTTTTGAATGAATAAATATGCGGTTCCTAATTGCATATCTTTTATGAATAGATTCCGTTGTTTCCAAGGAAATGTTTGTGTGTTTAATGTATTTACGCTACCAAGATTTGCTTGAATGTTTATTTTTGCATTGTTAGTATATTCAGATTCTGAAATGTAAAATGAACGCCATTCCGATACTTCCAAACTGCCGTTATAATGAAACCGAATTCCTGTAGGATCTACAATACTGCCAGAAGTTCCGCTTGATAATTTTTTAGCTTCCTCTTTACGAACACTCCAAAACCGAGTTGTGGTAAGTTGTTCATTTGGCAGTGTTTCTAAATTCCCATCGCGTTTTACCTGTATTTGTATTCCAATACTTCCATACAATGCGCTGACATTTTTTGAAGCTTCTGAGAGGTAAATTTTATATAAAGTAACCTTGTACAGCTGTGCTACATTTTTTTGTTGTGCTGTGGCAGAACTTACAATCAGTAATACAAACAGAAATTGGATGAAGAATTTATCAGGACTCATTTTATAGTTTTTGAACTTTATAAGAACTCATATTTATTTTTATGGTGACTTCTGAAATGTTCGTAACCTTCATTGTGGAGCTTTCTCCTTTTACATCAATAGCAGTCATTTCCATGACATAACCGTTTCCGTTGCTAAGAAGCGTCATTGGATTTGCTGATGTATTGCCACCAAACATTTTTGAAAAACCACTTAAATAATCTTGATAATTGAAATTGACTTCTGGAGCAAACCACGCATTGATTTTTGCATCTTCAGCGGTAATCATATATTCATGACACAAATAGCCATTCATGGTTTTGGTTTTTCCAGTTTTGACAGCTTTCTGCTGAGTTGTTTCACTAGATTCCGCTTCATCACTTCCCATACCAAACATATTCATCATTTTCATCGACATCACTTGTGCCGATTTTTCTTCTACATTTAGCATAATAAGTGTCTCGTTCACAAAATCAGTAAGTATAATACCTGGTGTATTTTTCACTTTGGAAAGTATTGCTTTCTCTCCATAACTCTGTGTCATATGTTGCGGTTTAGAGTTTCCGCTAGTGACAACCATTGTTGCAGTAATTGGAAATGTATATTCCGAATCGTACGTGGCGTTTTTAGAACTGTTTAGCATGTCCATCATACTATTCGCATCCAAATTTCCCATCGAATTTTTCTTGGAAGATTCTTTCTTAGAAGATTTCTTTGTGCGTTTCTTGTCTTTAGGAGCATCAAGAAGACTATCTAAAACTTGATCTGTTTTCTTTTCAACTTTCTCTTCAACCTTTTTCTCTACTTTATTTTTCACCTTCTGTTTAACTCGTTTCCAAAGTTGAGCATTTGCATCAGTTCCTGTAAAAAGGAATCCTATAATAATACATACCTTAATAAGTGTTTTCATTTCTTTATATTTACCCTTGAGTATTATTAGAAATGAAAAGGTTAACAATTTTCACTAAAAAAAATATTTTTTCTTTAACGTGTTAACTTTTAATAAGCTTAGACTACTAAACCTAAAAACAGAAGACTAGTTTGCAACAGCGATTACGAAACGATGACAAAAAAGCACTAGGAGAAGTATATCTGTCCTATAAAGTGGCTTTTGTAAATTATGCAATAAGATATAATATAGACAACGATACTATTTTAGATATATATCAGGAAGCTATTATTGCAATGCATCAAAATTTTGTCATAAAGCAAACGGTACTTCAGAATAGTACCGTAAAAACATATCTTTTTGGAATTGGCAAGCATAAAATTTATGATTATTTAAAAGCGAATAAAAAAATGTTTGCAATCACAGATGCATCTTCAAATGAAATCACAGAAATAAATATAGAAGATACAGCGCCAACGGAAAGACAGCAATTATTAGCGTTGAATTTTGAAAAACTTGGAGAAAGCTGTAAAGAAATTTTAAAGCTATTTTATTACAGAGGATTTAGTATAAAAGACATTGTTTTTCACACACATTATAAAGATGAAAATACAGTGAAAAGTCATAAATCAAGATGTCTTAAGAAACTTACGACATTCATACACGAAAACTAATGGAGCAAGATATATTAATACAAAAATATTTGTCTGGTACACTCTCAAAAGAAGAAAATTTGAGCTTTACGGAACTTCTAGAAAACGATGTTGATTTTGCTGAAAAAGTAGCGGAACATACAAATATCCAAAAAGCAATTCAGGCAACGGAACGCGAAGAATTAAAAACATATTTACAATCTTTAGAAAGTAAAAATACTAAAAAATCAAACCCTATTTTCAATAAAAAATGGTTGGCTATTGCAGCAATATTCTTGATGCTAATTAGTGTTACTTATTATCAATTTAGCCTTGATAAGGATACAAATGAATTATATGCAACGTACTTTGAGCCGTATCCAAACGCACTATATCCAATTACTCGCGGACAAAATAAAGGAGAAAAGGCACAACTATTTGCGGCGTATGAAATTGGCGATTATATAACTGCCAAAAAAGGGTTTCAAAACATGCTAAATAGCAATTATGATGCAGATATTCAGTTTTATTATACGATGAGTTTATTGAATTTGGGAGACATTGAAACTGCTCATAAAAATTTACAAGTGTTAAAAAAAGAAACTACTTTATTTACACCGCAATTATATTGGTATAGCGCATTAATAGCGCTTAAAAAAGGTGAAAAAGATCAAGTACGTATACAATTAGATTCTTTAGAAAACCTAAAATCTGGGTATAAAATGAAGGAAAGTTTAGCCTTATTAAAGGTTTTAGAATAGTTGATTTGATAAATAAGAACTTGCAGATGAACACTTTTAATTTTAACAAGTCTAGCTTGGTAAGAATCTGCAATTTAAGATTGAATAGAATGCTCTATTTCTTAGATCATAATTTTTAAAGCAACTTTTATAATTTTTTCGGGAAAAACACCTATATCGAGTCCTGATTCTTTTAGTTTCAATAATACAGGACATCCGAAATCATTGTTAACACTAGGTTTGTATTGTTATTAATTCAAAATAACAATTCTCATGAAAAACCACATTCTCTTATCAATATTCTTACTCGTTTTTGCTGTTGAAGCACAAGGAACAACTCGGTTTGTAACTCCATCAGGTGCTGGCGCTTTAGATGGTACAAGTTGGGCAAATGCTTTTTCAGGCACTTCACTTCAAGTTGCTATTGATGCATCAAATGTGAATGATGAGGTTTGGGTTGCAGCAGGAACGTACTACACAACAACAACGACGAATCGGTCTATTTCATTTAGCATGAAGAATGATGTAGCAATTTACGGAAGTTTCATTGGCACAGAAACGCTACTATCAGAAAGATCATTGACAAACGGTTTAACGAGCATATTAAGTGGCGAAATTGCAGCAGCAGGAATAACCGATAATAGCTATAAAGTTATTTACAATCAACA
This sequence comes from Kordia antarctica, assembly GCF_009901525.1. Taxonomy (NCBI): domain Bacteria; kingdom Pseudomonadati; phylum Bacteroidota; class Flavobacteriia; order Flavobacteriales; family Flavobacteriaceae; genus Kordia; species Kordia antarctica. The sequence goes on along the minus strand of NZ_CP019288.1, from coordinate 1,235,742 downwards.
GCTAGATAATACGGCTATTATTGATGGTTTTATAGTTGAAGCTGGAAATGACAATAGAAATCCGTCTAATACGGGAAATGGATTAGGTGGCGGAATTTACAATCATGGATATAACGCTGGCGGCTATTGTCATCCGATTATTCGAAATTGTTTATTCAGGCAAAATACGGCTTCGTTTGGTGGTGGAGCTTTCAATAACGGATACAATGGCGGTAACACGTTGCCGACTTTTATTGATTGTGTATTTTCTCAGAATCACGCCTTAATTGCGGCTGGAGGAATGGACAGTTATGGCGTTGGTGGAACTGCAAGTCCAACAATTATTAACTCTATTTTTTATGAAAATACTTCTGATCAAAATGTTGGAGCAATGTATGCTTGGGGCGGCGGCGGCGGAAATTCCCACCCACTATTAATCAATTGCGCATTTGTAAACAATAGTGCTTTAAATGGATATGGCGGCGCTTTTATAGCAGATAATTTAGACCAAAGCGGCGGGACTTCATCTGGCTCATGCACTGTTACTCTGCAAAACTGTATTGTTTGGAATAATACAGCAACAGGAGCTGGTTCACAATTTTATGTTCGTGGTACTGGCGCAGAAGTGGTGGCTACGTATTCAAATATAGATATGACTGGTCAAAGTTCTCCACATGTAATTTCAGGAATGGGAACAGGAAATATTGATACAGATCCTTTGTTTTTAAATAGTGCATCTGGCGTTGGTGTAGATGGAAATTGGATGACTGCTGATGATGGGTTACAACTGCAAAATTCCTCACCATGTATTGATGTTGGTGATAACACAGGAGTTTCTCTAACAGACATACTTTCTAACAATAGAATATTTAACACTACTGTAGATATGGGAGCTTATGAATTTGATTCATCAACTTTAAGCATAGAAAACAACAAACTTAATTTAGATATAGTTCTGTATCCAAATCCAACGAGCAACGTTATCAATCTCACTTTTAACATTTTAGAAACGGACACTATTGCTTTGTTGCTCTTTGATATTAATGGACGACTTGTAAAAACAATAGCTAAAGGAAAAACAACAACAGGAACATTTAGTTATGAAATTGACGTATCGGAACATCACGCTGGCGTTTATTTTCTCACACTTCAGACGACAAAGGGAAAGTATGTAACTAAAATTATACGGAAATAATAGTTGACCAACCACTAACAACATCTAAAAAATACAATTATTGTGGCACGTTACTTTCAGTCACGTATTCACGAGGTCTTTTACTCTTTTATAAACTTCTCATTTTGAGAAGTTTATTTTTTTATACATTTTTCAAATTACCAAATTTTTGAAAAAAGATACTCTTCTAATCTATACATTAAGAATACAAGTAGTTAAGGTGTTGAAAATTAAAAAATTGCACTTTGGCGACCGCAGAGTATAACTTTGACACAACTAATTTTATTAGTAATAAATCAAGTTTATAATGCGAAATTGTCTATAAATAAGCTTCAAAACGGCTATATTTTCATTTAAACCCTCTTTTTTAACATAATTTATAAGTAAAAATTTGCAGCATTCAGAAATATAACTATATTTGGTAAACCAATCTGGTTAACCAATTTTTTAACCATAAAGAAAGGATAAGTGCACGCCTATCCTTTTGGAATATTACTTCTTTGGAAGGGAAGTGAAATTATACATAATTACTTAACGCAACCTGCATACCGCAAAAAAACACACAAAAAATTACGGTAGAAAAGGGCTTTAAGTGATTAGTTCAATATTAATTAATTTAAATAACCTATTATGAATTTAAAAACTAAGCTGACCTGCATTGCAATGTTGCTCTTTTGCATCACAATGTATGCGCAGGAATCTTTTACCTTAAAGGGGAAAGTCGTTGCCAAAACGGACAACCAACCTGTACCTGGTGTAAACGTGCTTAATGTAAAAACATCTAAAGGTGCTGCAACCAACTTTGATGGACTTTATGAAATTGTTGTAACTAAAGGTGATGTTTTACAATTCTCGTATGTAGGGTTTGTAACAAGAACGGTAATCATTGGAGATCAAAAAACACTTGATATTGCGTTAGATGATGATGCAGCTGCACTAGATGAAGTTGTCGTAATTGGATACGGAACACAAAAGAAAAGTCACTTAACAGGAGCAATTTCTAAAGTGAAAAATGAAGATTTAGATCAAATCGCAGTGCCACGTGTGGATGAAGCCTTAGTAGGACAAGTTTCTGGGGTAAACATTCAGGCTACGGAAGGTGAAGCTGGTTCAGCACCAACTATTCGTATTCGTGGAACAGGTTCTATTTCAGGTAGTTCTGATCCTGCAATTGTGGTTGATGGATTGGTTGTTGACAATGATTTCCTAGGTTCATTTGATATGAATGATATCGAATCATTTGAAGTATTAAAAGATGCTGCTTCTGCTTCGATCTACGGATCAAGAGGTGCAAATGGTGTAATCTTAATTACAACTAAACAAGGAAAAGAAGGAAAAACTAAATTCTCTTATAATACATTTACTGGATTTAAAGAAGCTATACAAAGTGATTCTTATAACTTCACTGTTGCAGAAACTGCAGCAGCAGAAATGGCGGCTACAGGAACACTTTCAGACAGAACTCGTTACAAGCAATTAATTGGAACAGATAGAAGCTGGCAAGATGTAATTTTTGACGGAGGAACTATTACAAGTCATTCATTCAATGCACGTGGTGGAAACAAAGAAACAAAATTTAGTGCTTCTTTAGGATATGTGCATGATGAAGGTGTTTTGTTAACAGATGATTACAAAAGGTATTCAATGCGTTTAAAAGTCGATTCAAAAGTAAGCGACAAATTAAAGATTGGAGCTAGCTTAACGCCATCGTATACAAACAGAAGACGTTTTGATGGTTCTACACATGATATTTTACGCCAAACACCTTGGTTGCCATTATATATTGACGAACACAATATTCAATTTGTAAACAGATTACGTGATAGCGGAAAATATGCAAATGTGCAAGTAGGAGATTATGCTGTACAACGTATGTTTGATGATTATGACTTAAACACTATGACGCCTGTTGCTTCTGGTGGAACAGATATTAGTAATACATCTAACACGAATCCGGCTGCAAAAGTATTGGAACGTGATCGTAACGATTACAAATTCAAAGTTGCAGGTAGCTTCTACGGAAACTATGAAATTACAGACGCTTTGTCATTCAGAACTACACTTTCTGGAGATTATCAAAATACACGTAGAGATCGTTGGCAAGGTATCCAATCTAGTAGAAATGGAGCGTCAGCAACAAGTCTTGCTATATCTACTCAAAACAGAATTCACGTTGTAACAGATAATATCTTATCATACAACAAAACATTCGACAAACACGAAATAAGTGCTATTGTAGGTTTTTCTGCTGAAAAGTGGGACACAACTTTTGAAAGTGTTTCTGGAGCTGGATATGATTCAGATTTAGTACAAACTATTGCAGGAGCAGATCCAACGACAGTTGTTGGTGATTCTTATAAGTATCCAGAACGCTTACTTTCTTATTTAGGAAGGGTTAACTATGCATATGACGATAAATACTTAGTTTCTTTAAGTATTAGACGTGATGGTTATTCTGCCTTTGGAGAAGAGAACAAATACGGAAACTTCCCAGCAGCTTCTGTTGGTTGGATTGTAAGTAATGAAGACTTTTTAAGCGAAAGCGAAGTTGTTTCAAAATTAAAACTACGTATGAGTTATGGTGTTTCAGGAAATCCATTCTTTAACACAGGAAACGTATTAGTAGACAAATTTCCATACTTATCATTATTAGAACCTTCTACGGCAGTATTTGATGGAGATGTGAACGCAGGATTTAATCCGATTAACTTAGCAAATCCAAACTTAAAGTGGGAACGTTCTGTTGAAATCAATCCAGGAATTGACTTCGGATTATTCAACAATGTGGTTACAGGTTCTTTTGAATACTATAAAAGAACAAGTGATCAATTATTAATTGACAATCCAATCTCAGTAACAACAGGATTTAATAGTGCATTGGTAAACATTGGAGAAGTAGAAAACTCAGGTTTTGAAATAGAAATACGTACACGTAACATTACCAAAGAAAATTTCAGATGGTCTACAACACTATTAGGATCTAGAAACAAAAATGAATTGGTAGATTTTGCTGCTTCTAACGGACAAATTCAAAATGTAGATAGTAAAAGAGCTGCAGAATGGATCAACTTAGTTGGAAATCCGATCTCGTCTTTTTACGGTTGGGTTGTAGATCGTGATATTCCTTTAGAATTTATCTCAAATCCATATCATCCAGTTGGTGGAGAAGCGCAAGATGTGTATGTAAAAGATTTAAATGGTGATGGAGTTATTGATGATGATGATAAAACAATTTTAGGAAATCCGTATCCAGACTTCGTTTGGAGTATCACAAACGATTTCAGAATTGGAAGCTTTGATGCAAGTTTTATGTTTCAAGGAAGTCATGGTGCAGAAATTAGAAACATGGGAGATCAGTACATATTTAACCATTTTAATAGTTCTCAAGATTTCATTGCATCAACACCAGATCAAGAATTCATTAAAGAAAAAATCTTTACAGATGATATCATTCAAGATGCATCTTACATAGCGTTACGAAATGTAAATATTGGATATAACCTTCCAAAAGAGTTACTTTCAAAAATATATTTAACGAAAGCTAGAATATATGCAACTGGTCAAAACTTACTTTACTTTACGGCAAGTGATTACACAGGATTCAATCCAGAATCTGTAAACAATACATCACCAACAACGTACGGATATCAAAGAGCAGGATCGCCAATAAATAGAACAATAACGTTTGGTTTAAACGTTGAATTTTAATCTAACACATACCTAAAATGAAAAATAGTATGAAACAAACAAAAATTGTAGCATTATTAGTATTGCTGGTTACTGTGTTTTCTTGTGAAAAAGACTACTTATCACCAGAATTAGAATCATTAGTCAATGCCGAAACCTATTATGCAAATGAAGCTCAGCTAGAAACTGCTTTAATAAACATGTATGATGGTATTCAAGGTGTAAACTCAACATCTTCAAATGATTATCACTCCTTACAAGTGGAATTTTATCTCACAGAAATGCGAAGTGATAACACACGAACAAAAAGTAGCGAAGGAGAAGCTGCTCAATTTGAAAGCTATAACATTACAACAACCAATGGAATTGTAGCAGATTACTACAGAAGTTTTTACAATGTAATTTTCAGAGCAAACATTGTGTTGGATAACATAGCTGTTGTATCAGAAGCAAACAGACCAAAATTTGAAGCAGAAGCAAAATTTGTAAGAGCGTATGCATATTTCAATTTGGTACGTTTATATGGAGATATTCCATTAGTGGACAGAGTTATTGGAATCAATGATACAGATATTTCTTTTACAAGAGTCGCTACAAATGATATCTATGCTTTAATTGTAGCGGATTTGCAAACTGCTGTTGCAGGATTGGACAATACGTACAAAACAAGAGCTTCCAAAGCTGCCGCACAAGGATTATTAGCAAAAGTATACTTGACGCAAGGTACAAACTATCTAGAAGCACAAACCTTATGTGAAGCCGTTATGAATAGCGGATTTGCCTTAGAACCTAACTTTAAAGATGTTTTTTACGACGAATTAAACAATGAAATCATCTTTGGTATCGGATATTTCCCTGATACAGCAGACAGTCAAAACTTTTCAGCAGAATGGTTAAATGCGGTTGGAAGAACAAGTGGTGTAAACTATACAACGGCGGATGTGCGTACTGCATTAGATGCTATTGGTGGAGACAGAACAATGTTTTCATACAGAGTTGATACAGAGCAACCAACACAATTTCAAGTTGTAAAATACTTGCCAGACGGAGATGTTTCTTTAGGAATAAATCCAACATCAAGTGATCCAACAAAAGCTGGAAACGACTGGATTGTATTACGTTATTCAGATGTTTTATTAATGCATGTTGAAGCTATTATGGCTGGCGGAAATGAGACGTCTGTGCAAGCAGCAAGAGATTCTTTTAATGAAGTAAGAGCTAGAGCTAATATGCCACTAGTAAATGCTCCAGATGCAATTACTAAACAAGAATTATTAGACGAAAGACGTGTTGAATTAGCGTTTGAAAATCATCGTTTATTCGATTTAATTCGTTTCAATGAAGCACAAAACGTACTTTCTACGTTCTCAACAGTAAACGGATACAACTATACAGCAACAGATTTATTGTTGCCTATTCCACAAAGAGAAATCAACTTAAGTAACGGTCTTTTAACACAAAACCCAGGTTACTAATAAACTAAAGATAATGAAAAAACAAATCAAAAAAATAGTTGGGTTTACTGCAGCACTTGTATTGGCTTTCACATTCCAGTCTTGTGATGAATTAGACAAATATGAACTTCCAGAAGCAGGTTCTATTGCCGATGTAACACCGCCAGAAGCAGACTTTTCGTTTACGCAAGGCGCAGGACCAGGTCAAGAATGGAGAGATTACACATTTGCCAATCTATCATCAAGTGCAACGATGTACGCTTGGGATTATGGCGATGGAAATACTTCAACAGAAGTTGACGGAGCAAACACATATGCCGGTGAAGGAACATTCACTGTAAGCTTAACTGCTTCAGATGCATTAGGAGTTACAAGTACATTTTCACAAACCATTGAAATAGTAGAACCAGCTGCACCTGCAGTTCCAGACCCTATTTTGATCAATGCTGATTTTGATAAACTTGCAAAACTAGGTTCGTCAAATCTTTGTTCTTGTTCAGGATGGGATAATGATGATATTGGTGAGCAAGGAGAATCAAGTTCTGGTAACGGAGGTTCTGATAATGTTGTTAAATTTGACAACAATGAGCCAGATCATGTATATCAAGAATTTGCAGTTACGCCAAACGCGGATTATTCAATATCGATAGTTACATCTCATAAAACAATCGCTAGTTCTCCAGGTAGTTACCCTGGTAGTATGCTTGAAATAAGAGTTTTAAAAGGTTCTGGTTACATAGCTGGTTACACACCAACGTATTATACAGCTGCTCCAGATTTCCCTAATTCAGGGTATGGGTACACAACTGTTGCGCAAGTAGAAACTGCTGCAAATAATCTTTTAATAGAGACAATAGCGAATCCAAATGATGACGATTATTTTACTAAAACATATACATTTAATGCAGGAGCTAATGATAGTGTTGCGCTCTTCATAAGAGGTTTAGGTGGAGATAGTACTGCTGGTAATTATGGATATACTAGTGGAGATGAAGAAATACGAGCGGACTCTGTAACAATTACAGCAATAAATTAATTCATATGAACTTTAGAACGCTATTTATTTTATTCTTTGCTTTTAGCCTAAATATTGGTTTTGCTCAATCTAACGACAATACCCAAGATGATACTGTTAAAAAGGAAAGAAAGAGAAAAAAGAAGAAAAAGTTCAAATTATCTAAAATTGATTTAGCACATTGGAAAGTAACAACGCCTGCGGGAAATGGAAAAAAACCGCAGGAAGTTGAACCACCAGCAATACTTGATTACGCAACCAATAAAGATTTAATGCCATATATGTACAACGATTCTGTACGTGGTGCCATAGTTTTTTATGCATATCCAAGTAAAGCTACCACGGCAAATACCAAATATTCGCGATCGGAATTACGAGAGCAAATGAAGCCTGGTGAAAACAATGTCAATTGGACATTTAAGCAAGGTGGAATCATGAAAGGTAAATTGGCAATTGATGAGGTTTCTCGTGATAAAGATGGTAAGCATCACAGAATAATTATCATGCAAATTCATGGTCGTTTAACCAATAAACAGCGTGATCTTATTGGACAAAAAGATAACAATGCGCCACCAATGTTGAAAATATATTGGAAAGAAGGCAAAATTCGTGTCAAAACTAAAGTCTTAAAAAACTTAAATGCCACAGAAACCGAAATGCTTCATGAAGATGCTTGGGGAGATGATGAAGGATTTACATTCAAACAAGAAGTAGGTTTTAAAAAATTTAGACTCGAAGTGCGCGTTAGTGAAGGAAAAATGACAATAGTTCTAAACAAGAACGAATTCAAAACGTATGAGAACATTCACATGAAAAAATGGGGAATCTTTGAAAACTATTTCAAAGCAGGAAACTATTTTCAATCACGTGATGAAGGTTCATTTGCAAAAGTTCGGTATTACAATTTAGAAGTAACACATTAATATTTAATAAGTTAATTAATTTGAATAGATGCTTTTTGTTGAGTTTTACTGGTCTAATTTAGATCAGTAAGGTTCAATAATTTTTTTTCGAGTTTTAAGAGTGCATTCATCTATAATACTATAAATTTGATATACATAATTTGGTAAACCAATTAGAGAATTCAACGTATGAAATTAGATATACTTGCAAAGACAGAAACATTCGACCTTCAAAAAATGATTATTTCTAAAATAAGAGATTTAATCAATGCAAAAAACTTAGAACCTGGCGACAAACTTCCATCGGAACGTATGTTATCTGAAAAGTTTGAGGTCACGCGAAGTAATGTTAGAGAAGCTATTCAAAAACTTGAATTTTATGGATTACTAAAATCAATTCCGCAAAGTGGAACATTTGTAGCAAATATTGGAGTAACCGCATTAAATGGTATGATTGAAGACATTCTTCGATTAGAACAACCAAGTTTCAAATCGTTAGTAGAAACTAGAATATTACTAGAACTCAAAACAGCTCGATTAGCAGCATTGAGAAGAACAGATGAAGATCTTGTAAAAATGAAAGAAGCTTTAGATGCGTATTCTGAAAAAGTAAACAATGGCGAAGATGCTGTTCAAGAAGATTTACTATTTCACTTAGCCATTGCAAAAGCTTCTGGTAATAGTACGATGAACACATTCATGCTTATCATTACACCAGAAATCATTACAAACTTTGAAAAATATCATGTGTGTGATAAAAGTTTAGCGGAATTAGGAATTGTAGAACATCAAAGTATTTTTGATGCAATAAAAAAGCAAGATCCGCAATTAGCAAAACAAAAAATGAAAGAACATTTTAAAATATTATACCAATACTGTTATAATACTTAAATGAAAACAAAATATCCAATTTTGAAGATGCACGGCTTCAACATTGCAATACAAAATATACGAAGGGAAGTAATTTTATAGATAGAAACGTAACACACATTTCTTCAACATACAAATTACACACAAAATACACAGGAGCGAATTTGCTCAAAAATCATCGTACAATGCTTGTTCTCACAAGGATCTGTATCACTGATGCACAAAAATTATGAAATTAAAAGGATTAAGATGGTGGGTTATAGGGCTAATAGCTTTAGCAACTGTTATTAACTATATCGATAGGCAAGCTTTGGTAGTTTTATGGCCAAGTATTGCAGAAGATTTATATCCAGATAAATCTACAACGGAAAGAAAAGAAATTTATGCGCTAATTTCGGTAGTCTTTATGTTTTCATATGCATTTGGACAATCTATTTTTGGAAAAATATTCGATAAGGTTGGAACAAGAATAGGTTTTGTTTTATCCATTGGGTTTTGGTCAATATCTACCGCACTTCATGCCTTAGCTAATGGTGTATTAAGCTTTGCTTTCTTTAGATCAATACTAGGAATATCTGAGGCAGGAAACTGGCCAGGAGCAGCAAAAGGAAATGCAGAATGGTTTCCTTCAAACGAAAGAGCTTTTGCACAAGGATTGTTCAACTCTGGTGCCGCAATAGGAGGTATTATAGCGATACCAACCATTGCTTTTTTAACCGTTTATTTTAGTTGGCAAATGATATTTGTCATCGTAGGTCTCATTGGTTTACTCTGGTTAATTCCTTGGTTAATATTAGTAAAAGCACCGCCAAAAGATCATCCTTGGTTAACAGCAGCTGAAAAAGCACATATTCTTGGTGGTCAAAAATTAAAAGAAGAGGTAGTAGATACTAAAAAATTAGAAGAATACAATCCTTCTGCTGGAGAATTACTTTCACGCAAACAAAGTTGGGGAGTTATTATTGCTTCTGCAGCAATAGATCCAATATGGTGGTTATTCGTATTTTGGATTCCAATATACTTATCAGAAGTATATGGTATGGACGTAAAAGCAATTGGTATTTACGGTTGGGTTCCTTATGTTGGAGCTATGTTAGGTGCTTGGTTTGGAGGTTTATATGCTCAAAACAGACTAAAAGCTGGATGGAATGTCAATAAAACTCGTAAAGTAGTGATAACGCTTGGGTGTGTTATTATGCTTCCAGCTTTATTAGCCTTGTCAAGCCCAGGTTCACCTATTGCGGCAGTATTAATAATGGCTGTCGTTCTATTTGGTTTTCAAACAGCCATTGGAAATGTACAAACATTACCAAGTGATTTATATGGAAAGAAAACAGTAGGTACGCTTTCTGGTTTTGCAGGTACAGCAGCAAAATTATCTGGTGCAGGTTTAGTAGCTTTAGTACCAATGTTAACAGTTGGCGGTAATTATGCACCTGCTTTTATAATTGGAGCAGTATTAGCATTTATAGTAATAGCGAGCGTTTGGATTTTGATTCCTAAAATTGAACCTTTAAAATCAAAAAATTAAGTAAAATATCTATTGAAAATAAAAATCAAAAAAAATTAATATGAGCAATAAAGGAAAAATAGCTGTAGTTACAGGAGCTACAGGAGGAATTGGATTTGAAGTAGCAAAAAGATTAGGGAATGACGGATATACAGTAGTTTTAAACGGTATTGACGACAAAGCAGGAGCAGAACGAGTTAAAGAACTTACTGACGCAGGAATCACTGCTGAATATCTAGGATTCGATGTTACAAAAGAAGATGCAGTAACCACAAACATTAAGAAAATTGGTGACAAATACGGTAAAATAGATGTGCTAGTAAACAATGCTGGAGGTTTAGGTGGAAGATCTCGATTTGAAGAAATGACTACTGAATTTTACAGAGGTGTAATGGCACTCAACTTGGATTCTGTATTCTTTGCTTCAAGAGCAGCAATTCCATACCTTAAAAAAGGAGAACATCCTTCAATCATAAACTATACATCAAATGCAGGATGGACTGCTGGTGGACCAGGAGCAGGAATTTACGGAACATCAAAAGCGGGTGTGCATGCAATAACGAGAGCCTTAGCAAAAGATTTAGCTGAATACGGTATTCGAGTAAATGCAGTATCTCCAGGAACAATTGATACGCCATTTCATGCACAAATTAAGGCAACGAAGCCAGAAGTTTTTGCTTCGTGGGCAAACAATATTATGTTAGGTAGATTAGGTCAGCCAGAAGATGTAGCCGGCGTTATCTCTTTCTTAGCAAGTAAAGATGCATCATTCATCACGGCGGAAACGATCCAAATTGGTGGCGGACAAGCATTAGGAATATAAAGTATTACTAAGAGTTTAGTATTTATTATGAAATAAGCGTTATTGTTTTTTAAACAGTAACGCTTACTTTTTTTTAGAAGAGTCGTTAAAGGAATTATGGTAACTCTCAGGTTTTTCAATTTCTACGGTTTCAAAAGCGGGAATAACAAATTTGATATCAGTTTAAGTACGCGAAAAGAAATTCAGAAAATTGCATTGAAACATGAGCATGTTCCTAACAATTATGCAGTTTCATTGTTTAAAAAACGAAACTTTTGGTAGCGCAAATCAGTTACCAATTCAGTGCATTCAAATTTCAGACGAACTTCAAGATGAAGCACTTAAAAAGGAATGTATTTTTGGTTTTAGTAAATTACTAAATCGAATTAAATAGTTGATCTAAATTTTTTTGAGTTTATTTAAAATATCAACATACAAAAGAGGTTGTCTGAAAAGTCGTCATTGCGAATGAAATGAAGCAATCTGTCAAATTTAAGTTATTGATTTACAGATTACTTCGAAATGAAAAATTTCTCGTAATGACGTTGTTTAAGCCTTTTCAGACTGCTTCTTTTGCTTTTATGTCATAAGATGAATCAGTGATTTTTTTAGTCAATTAAATCTTCCTTTTCTTCTTTGTTTATAATACTTTTTTGGTTTATCAGTTGTTGTTCTTCCAACACAGCAATGGTCAATTTTATATAATCATCTACAGATTCATTAATTGATTTCGGATCTACAATATCGATATATCCTTTCCAAATTAATTCTCTATCTTTCGTTGGACAAATGCAATACATGGAAGTTTCTGAATGATAAATAGTGTATTCATCATAATATTCAGGATTGTAAAAAATATCTTGATGCATTAAATAGTCGTCTGTAAATGTTTGATGCGTTTCATTATATCCTTGATACTTTTCTTTAAATGCAATTTTATCTTCTACACCAATAATTTTTGTCAATAATACCGTATCAAAACCATCTTCAATGAGTTTGTTTTCAAGTGTTTTCAACTCTTCTTCGGTCATTTTTTCGGTTCTAAAAGAAGGATCAAATAGTGACAAACTAACAACAGCTTCAGCGCCGCGCAATTCAAATTCAGCCTTGAGCTGATTTTCATATTTTTTTCGAGCTTCTATATTTGATGTCAAACCAACAATCAATACTTTTTGTGGTTCATATCGATCAATATCAGGATTTTTCCAATTGTCTATTAATTGCGTAGTTGTGCAACTTGCGAATAATAAGAAAGCGGTTAATGCTAAAAAAAGTGAACGTTTCATAAATATGTTTTTTAATGATTCTTATCTAATAAATAGCGTTGTTTTTGTTCCTTTTTAATACCTTTTATAATATCAAATAGTTGCGCTTTTAGCATGCGATAATCTTCTAAGAATTGATGTATTTCAATAGTTAATTTTCGATGTGTTTCTTTGTAAGTTTCTTCTTCTTTTAACTCATCTATTTCATCAACCATAATTTTAAGTTGCTGTTCATGAGCTGTTACAGAAGCCAACAACAAGTCATTTTGCTTTTCCGACCTGTTAATTGCGTCTACAATTTCTTTATCACTCGCAAAGTATTTTAATTCTAAAAGTTCCATTGTGAATGATGTAATCAAATGCTCAAAAAAGAGGTGTTCATCTTTTGTGAAATTCAATTCAGAAAGCCAGTTTACTGAGTCTGCATGCATTTCCTCTGCGCTTAGCCATTTAATATATTTTACAAGCGATTGTGTAGTTTTCATAAGATATTTATTTGATACTATAAAACTACGAATGAAACGACCGTTTTGAAATGATATATATCAGTTCGCATTTTTTATTTTTGAAGTTTTTGATGAAGAATAAAGACACTGAATCAAACCATAACTTTCTCAACATCAATCAATTTTGGAATACTGACATTCCAATTATATACATCTTTTATTTTTACTCTGAATGCATCTAAAGCAGTTGGTTCACCGTGAATTAAGAATACTTTTTCAGGTATATTTTTAATGTTTCGCATCCAGTCTAGTAAATCTTTTTGATCCGCATGCGCTGATAAACTATCTATGTTTTTAATGGTTGCTTTTACAGGATAATACTTCCCGAAAAAACGAATTTCATGCGCGCCTTCTTGCAATTGTCTGCCACGAGTTCCTTCTGCCTGATAACCAACTAATAAAACGGTGGTTGAAGGTTCGTCTATGAGTTGTTGTAAATACGTAAGCACTCTTCCGCCAGTCACCATTCCGCTACCAGCGATAATAATTTTAGACCTTTTATCATCAATAGTTTCCCAAGTTTCTCGGTACGATGCTACAATATTCATATGATTGCACATCGCATTGTATTCGTCTATTGGCAATTTATGCCACTTAGGAAAACGTCTGAAAACTTCTAATACATTTGCGCCCATCGGACTGTCTACAAATATGGGAATGTTTGGAATTTTGTTCTTTTTATAAAGTTTCCACAGAATGTACATCAGTGTTTGCAAACGTTCCACAGCAAAACTTGGAATGATTAAATTTCCTTTTTTGTGAATAGTTTCTTTGATAATTGCTGTCAAAATTTCTTCAACATCTTCTTCCGGATGCAGTTTATTTCCATACGTACTTTCTATAAATAAATAATCTGCCCATTCGGGTGTTTTCGGATCATTTAGCAAAAAATCATTTTGGCGTCCAATATCTCCCGAAAATACAAACCGTTTTGCATTGATGTCCAATTCTATGAATGTAGCTCCAATAATATGTCCGTTGTATTGAAATCGATAGGAAATATGTTCCGATAATTTAATCCACGTATCTTCCATCTCAACTTGAAATTGTTTGATGGTTTCTTCCGCATCTTCAATCGTATAAAAAGGCAACGCAGGCTCATGTTTTGTATACTTTTCTTTGTTCGCTCTTTTTGCATCTTCTTCATGAATTTTACCACTATCTTTCAGAATAATTTCGGCAATAGCCAATGTCGGAGCCGTGCCAATAATTTTTCCTTTAAAACCTTGTTTTACAAGTCGTGGCAAATACCCAACATGATCTAAATGTCCATGTGTAAGCAATACAACGTCAATATTGGCAACTTCTACGGGAAGATCGCACCAATTGAGTTCTCGAAGTTCTTTGAGTCCTTGAAACATTCCACAATCAATTAAAATATGCTGTTCCGAAGTCTCAATCAGATACTTGGATCCAGTGACAACTCCAGCAGCGCCTAAAAAGTTAATCTTGACAAATTTTTCCATGTTATTGAGTGTTTAGGGTACATAATTGTGAAATTTCAGTTAGAATTTTTTCTTGTCGAATTTCAGAAACATTTAAGTGATCTAAAAAGAATTTATCTTGTAATAATTCCCTGCAAAGGACAATATCTCGACTTAATAAAAATTGTTTTTCTCTATTGGTTAGCAATGTAGATACTGTAATTGGATACAATCCTAATTGATCTATTCGGTCTTTTAAACCTTCATTTTTTGGATAATCCCAACTCAATAAATACAAGCCACAACAGTCTCCGTAGGTCAATGCATCTCCCGTAAACCGTGTATTGGTCACAACCCAACCTTCGGTGAGCGATGTTTTATTTTTAGGATTTGCATTCCAATGTTTCTTTACATCTTCATACCGAGAATTTATATACAGCGGAACTTTTACATTGCACGTAATGCCTGGTTCGCTATGAAATTTACATTCTATAATGGTCGTTTTATCATTTTTAGTTGCAATGACATCAATTTCGTGCGTGACACATTTTCCTTGTAGAATTTTCCCAACTTCCGTTGAATAACCAGCATATTTTAAGATTGCGCTCACAAAACGTTCAAACGGAAAACCTGTCGGGCCTAACTCATAAATAGCTTTTTTGAGCTTGTATTTGGAAGCTAAATAACTTTTTTTTCGTTTTAATAAAGCAAAAGCTCTGTTGTAGATTTCTTTAGTAGAAATTCCTTGATACAATTCGTCACGAACCTTATCAATAATGTGTTGAACTATAATGTCATCTGCGCCAGTTCTCTTCAAAGAAGAACGTAATTTGTCTATTGAGAATTTTACTTTTTCTCCAGATGCTTTCGTAATAATTAAATCGTTATTCATGATAGTTTACGTTAATTAATTACTATTTCTTGAATGATTTAGTTTGATGTAAAAAAGTCTTTCACCAAAGCTTTTACTTGATTTGAAGTCATACTATCTGCTTTTCGAATTCCTTTTATTTTCGTGCTTAAATCGCTATGATTATGTTGCAATTCTTTCCCCAATTTCTCATTCGTGCCAGCAGGACCAAAAATGACCAACGCTTCCGTATCTTTTATTTCTGAAATAATTTCTTTAAAATATTCTTTTAATTGATGCTTTTCACGTTCTAAATATTTACCGTCTTGAACTACATCTTGCGGACCGCCTTTTTGGCGTGATCCTGAACCTCCGTGCGGACGAAAATGTTCTATATTTGAAGTAATTGTGTTGAGTATTTCTTTCTCGTTTTGTAACGTTACAATAAGTGCTTTGTTCTTATCTAACCAAATTCCTGTCTTTTTCATATCTGTTTTTTTTTAGTTTCTTAAATCATGCAATACTAATATCGGCACTTTGGAAAACGTAATTTCTTTCACCATCGGATTTGTTAAAACACTTCCAAAAAAAGAATGCTTTTTATTAATAAATGTTACCATATCACTATTTCTACTTTCTATAAAAATGTTAACTGCGTCCGTTACAGAATGTGATGACAGACTGTGAAATGAATACGTGATTTCTGCAAAAATTTCTTCCAACATTTTCTGATTTTCTTTTTGTTCTTTATTCAATTCTTTATCAGAAACATGCAAAATAGCCACCGTAGCATTGCATTTTTTTGCGATATCAGTTACATACTGTAATTCGCGTCTTTTATAATGCGTTTTATAACTTGTGGGAAATACAATTTCTTTCGGAAGTGAATGTGTCGCATTTTCTGGAATCACAAGTACAGGACAATTGCGCACTTTTTCCATAGCATTTACAGCAACACTTCCAAAAACAGCATCATTGTTATTTGTTGCACCTTTTGTTCCCATAATTACAATCTCGATATCTTTTTTCTCAACGACATTTTTAATTGCTTTAATGACATCGTTAAAGTCAGAAATTGTTTTAAATTGATGATCTGAATTTTCATCATTGCTAAGTTTTAGCAGTTCCACTATATTGTTTAATTCTTTATCAGATTCAGATTTTGCAGTTTCATACGATTCGCTTCCTTCCACCATGTTAAACAAACTATCTACTACGTTTTTAGGCGGAGAGAATACATGTAATAGATAGAAATCGCAGGCGTCAGTTTCATACAATCGTGTTGCATATTTGACGGCGTGCCATGCGTTTTTTGAAAAATCAGTAGGTATTAATATCTTTCTTCTCATGATGTTTAATTTTTGTTTGTTTACATATTGAATATAAACCACTTCAACAGCAATTACTATGACAAATATCAGTCTACTCAGGAATCACCAGAAAAGGAATTGTTGGACGAAATCCTATTTTTTTGATGACCGGTTCTCGTGTGATTCTTTCCAAAAAACTGTGTGAATACTGAACCATTGCCAGCATATCTATTTCTAACTCTTCAATGAAATCGGTAATACTTGACGCTTTACTTGCATAAGCTGGAATCCAGTGAAAACTATGTTCATACTTGCTTAAATACTGCTTTAATGTTGTAAAATTATTTTCTTGATTTTCGTTTAATTTTTCTTCAACATTAATATGTACAACTCTAATTTTTGAATTATATAAACCTGCCATATTTTTTAGATACTGCAGTTCTTTTGCATCGCAATAGCGATTGAAATCGGTTGGGAACGCAATTTGTTTTGGCACTACAAATTCATAATTTTCAGGCACTAATAAAACTGGGCAATTTTTGATTTTTTTGACAATCTTTGTTGCATTGCTACCAAAGAAAATTTCTTTAGCGCCAGTAGCACCTTTTGTTCCCATCACAATACTATCTATTGCATGTTTTTCAATGGCAGTTTCGATAGCATCATCTAAATTTTTGATACTTAAAATAACTTCAAACGTGTGATTTTTAGTTGCGTCTGCATGCTCTAATTTCGCTTTTAATGCTACTAAATCTTTTTTAGCATCTTCACGCATTGTGGATAATAATTTATTAGAGAAACTGGAAATTCTTGAAGCTTCTAATTTTATAGAATTTAATAGGTAAAATGTACACTCTACATTGGCGTACAACTTTAAAGCATACACAATTGCGCTCCAAGCATTGTCTGAAAAATCGGTTGGTAAAAGTATTTTTGTCATAATATGTATCTTAAAAATTTATATCAATTTAGTATAGAAATAGATCGCTCACAATGATATACATCAGTTATATTTTTGATGGAATTACTAAAAATGGAATATTCAAATGCGCACCTATTTTTTTAATATTTGAGCCAAAGAATAAGTTTTCAAAAAATGAATGTTTATTATTCAGCATTGTCAATAAATTTATGCGAGATTTTAATTGAAACTCCGCAATAGAATCTACAATGTTTTCATTGTGTACCATGTGAAATAAGTGTGCGGTATCTTTAAAATAAGTTGCCAGTTTTTGTCTATTCTTTTCTTGTGTATCTGTTAATTTTTTTGAATAAGATACGTGCAAAATATTAACTCTTGAATGATATAATTTGGCAATTTTTTTGACGAATTGCACATGCTTTTCTTGAAAATTAACTTCGTAATCTGATGGAAATAAGATTTCGTGTGGTTCTTCAAATGAAAAATTATTTGGAATAGCCAATAAAGGACATTTTGCATTTTTGAGTACATGGATTGTATTAGAACCAAATAAAACTTCTTTCAAGCCAGAAGCACCTTGCGTTCCCATTACAATCATATCCATTACATTTCCTTCGTATAAATCGTCAATTTCTGTACTCAGCATATTGAAAGATGATATTTGAGAGAATGTATGTTTGGAGTTTTTGAATTCGGATTCAATCTTTTTACGAATCGTATCCAATCCAGTATTTGAAGCTTCTTTCATCGCGTCTAACAATCCAAATTGAGCGGAAGCTACTTCCATATATTCTACACTAGCAATTGCAGGTGTAAAGGTGTTTAGTAAAATAAAATCACAGGTTTGGTCTTTAAATAACTGAACGGCATATTTGATTGCATTCAATGAATTATCTGAAAAATCGGTTGGCAAAAGTATTTTTTTCATTGCTGTTAATTTTGAGGTTATTAATCAATCACGTTCTACATTTTGGAGCGTTAAAAAAGGAATATCTATATATAAACTCATTTGTTGTATGGTAGATTGAAGCAACATATTTTCCAAAAAAGAGCGTTCCGTATTGACCATAATTAACATATCAATCGCATTTTTTTTGATGTACGTATAAATTGCATTGTTAATATTTGCATCGTTTACCGTATGAAAATTGCTATTTACTTTTTGCAATTCGCCTTTTAAAAAGGTTTGGTTATCTTCCTGTCGTACAGATAGTTTACCGCTTTTTGAAATGTATAATAGTGTAATTTCAGTACAATGTTTTGAAGCCATTTCACAAACTAGTTTGAGTTCTCTACGTTTATACGGAATCATATAATTTGTCGGAAACAATATATGTTTTGGTTCTTTATACGTATAATTTTCAGGAATTGCCAACACAGGCGATTGCACATACGTAAGCACTTTTAACGTGTTGCTTCCAAAAGCCAATTCTGTATCATTCGTATGTCCACGCGTTCCCATTACAATGATGTCAATACTTTCTTTTTCTACAATTTTATCAGCTTCAGCAACCAGCAAATTATTTGCAGAAATTACAGCATATCTATGTCTTGGATTTGGCGAAATCTCACGGAGTTTTTTAAGGATTGCGTCCAACGCTAGTTGAGATTTTTCACTTATAATTTTGGTGATTTTGTCTAAACCTTCTTTTTTTAACAATGTTGTATTTGCATGAATTTCATCTTGATATGCATGCATGATAAAAAACTCACTTTTGTCATATTTGAACAACTCCAAAGCATATTTCAATGCATTCATTGCATTTGCTGAAAAATCGGTAGGAATTAATATTTTTCTCATCGCAGTATCTTTTAATTGATGTACGAAAGGTACAATCAGGATTAAAAAAAAACTATGATATATATCAGATGGAAAACTGTAAGTGAACTTGTAATTGAATATTTTGAATTCAATAATGTGAGTTCGATATAAAATTTCAGAGTATTTTTTGTCTTTTCCGCAGTATAGCAGGGATTTTTCGTTAAGAATTTTCGAATCCTTGGAAATCGAAGATTCATGAACTCCTTAATTTAAAATAGAAAGCCGTGAACTAAAAAATTTAGAAAAATTCATGCGGTTTTAGTTTTTCCCTAAAAGAAAAACTAAAAATACCTCTGGAAATCGAAGATTCATGAGTTCCAAAATATAAAATAGAAATCACACGAACTAAAAGCGCACTTTCTTTTGTTGAAGCCTGTGCTGAACTTGATTCAGTATTCTTTGTGCGAGCAAAGAAAACGAAAATAATAAAATGAAAATCAACTACTTAGCACTTATTTTAAAAATATATTCAAAATTCTATTCTCGATACAAATTTTACTCATTTTCAATCGTAAAATTGACTCGAATTGACGAATTTTATCAAAATGCACAACAGGTTTATAATTTACTTGTTTAGTTGTAGGCATTACTCATGCAAAACCAAGAACGGAATATGTGTGTGATAACTAATTTTTTCTACTTTAGAATGAAATAGTATTTGTTGAAAGTAATTCAGATTCTTAGCCACCATAACTATCAAATCAATATTTCTACTTTCGGTAAAACATTGCACAGCGTCTTCTACATTCGTATTTGTTAAAAAGTGAAAATGATGTTGGTAACTATCAAAAAAATCTTCTAAGAAGTCTTTACTTGCTTTCTGATTTGCGTTAAGTTGTTCGTTATTTTTCGTAATATGTGTGATGTGTAATGAAGCTTTTGTAGTAGCTAAAATTTCTAAAATAGGAGCTAAGGTTTGTATGGCGTACGACATTATAAAATCTGTTGGAAACGCAACTTCGTGTATCTTTTTGTAACGCGCATTCTCAGGAATAACCAATGTTTTACATTTCACTTTCGTAATTACATCACCTGTATTACTGCCAACAATATGTTTTTTTATGCCAGAAGCACCTTTTGTGCCCATAATAATCATGTCAATTTTCTTTTCCTTGACTTGTTTTCGAATCGATTCAACAAAAAAATCAGTATCGACAAGCGTATAAAAATGATGCTTTTCATTGGGTTTACATACTTCTGAAATACGCTTTAAAACACGTTTCAATTCTTTCTTTGCAGGCTTTAGATAC